>REEB01000207.1 GCA_007695295.1 Puniceicoccaceae bacterium | reverse complement strand
AGAGCCCAGATGAACGATCCGTACTGCACGGCAAGGATCAGCAGCACCATGAGCAACGCCAGCGACAGGGCCAAACCGAATGTCCGGCGGGTTTCCTCCAACGCCTCGACTTCTCCTTCCAGCCACCAACTGATTTCGTCCGGAAAATCCAATGACGCCAGAGTGGACTCCACCTCGGCGGCCACACGGGCGGGGCCGGGACCGCCCGGATCCAATTGCGCTCCCAGGCGAACGACCCGCTGATTCTCCCTTCGTTCAATGTGGGTGGGCTCCTCGACAAGGTCGAAACGCGAAACCTCAGCCAAATGAATCCATCCGCCCCCCAAAGAGGGGATGACAAGGCTTTCCATGTGCTGCGGCCCCCCGGCATAGTCCCGGCTGTACCGGACCCGCAACGACAAGGGATCCCCCCGCTCCATTCGCTGCGCCAGGACTTTCCCCTCCATCGCGTATTCCACCGTTCGTCGCAGCTCTCCCAGCGAAACGCCGTAGTGGCTCAACGCGGCATAGTCCGGTTCGATCCGCCAGCGAGGACTGACGCCACCCCGCATTCGCTCCACATCGGCCAGTCCGGCCACTCCTCGCAATGCCTCCTCCACCTCGGCCTCGATTTCCGAAAGAGCGAGAAGGTTCCCATCCGGGCGGGTCAGGATCACCTCGATGTCGGCATCCGACAAACGCGTACGGACGCCGCGAATACGCGGGAGCTGAACGCGTACGCTCAATCCCATGACCTGCAGTTCGTCGATGGCCGCACGCGCGTCTCTCGCCCACTCCGCCGAAGGACGCCTTCCGGAAAGCGTATCGACCCGCACCATGAAATTGGCGGTTCCGGGACGGAAGGACGGCAAGCCTTCCCGGAAATACCCGCCCACGGTGGTGAACAAACCGGCGGTTCCGTCGACCTTCATCACAGCCGCTTCCACCCGTCGCGTCACGCGATCCATCGCCTCGGGGCTGATGCCGGCAGGATGCACGATACGGACGTCCACAAATCCGTCGTCCACAACGGGGAGCACCTCAAAGGGAGGAACTCGCACCAGAATCACGCCACCGACCAGCAACAAGGCAAAAACCGGTCCCGTCACCCACGCGCTGCGGGCGGTTCGCCAAAACGCTCCCGGCCAGGGCCGAAGTGGAGCCGGCCGCGCTTCCTTCCGTTCCCCTCCTTCGGGCCGGGTAAAAACGGGCAGCATCACCAGAGCGACCAGATAAGCAAACAGGGAACTGAAAATCACGGTCAGGATCAACGGCCGGAACAGAAGCGCCACCAGTCCTTCCACCAGGAGGAACGGCAGAACGGCGGCGACCGTGGTCAGCAGCGCTCCGAACAAAGGCGTAGCCACGTCGAGCATGGCCTCCACCGGCTCGTCATCGCTCCCGGACGACCGCCGGTTGAGCCGGTCGAAAAAAATGATCGCATAATCCAAACCCAACCCCACCGAGATCAACAATCCCGCCAAGGTCAGCAGATTGAGTGACATGCCCGCGCCCGCCAACGCCAGCACGGCGCAGGCCAAGCCAACCAGGACCACCACACCCACCAGGACCACGCGGCGCCCCTGTCTCAAGGTGAAAAACACCAGACCCATGGCCAGAAGCGATCCGAACCCGGCCGCTACCATCACACTGCGAACGGCGCCGGAGGTGACGACGGAGTCATCGAACAGCAGAGTCGCCTGCACGTTCTCGAAACCACGGCGCTCCATTACCGTGTCCACGGTCCGCCGAACCTCCCGGGCCATTCGCAGCGAGCGAGCTTGAGGAGATCGATATACGGTCACCAGGACCGCGGAGGACCCGTCCAATCGGGTGCGCAGACTGGTCTCGGACGGCGCACGGTAGGCTTGGGCAAAGGAACTCAAGGGAACGGTGGCCCGGGGGTCGCCCCCGGCACTGAACGTTCGCGCCAACAACCGCTCCTCTTCCCACACGGACTCGCCGAGCACTCCCACACCCTCGAAATCCCCGGTCAAAAGCGTTCCTCCGGAGGGTGGCGCTGTCGCCTCCATCAAAGTCATTTCCACCTCTTCCAGGGAGATTCCCAAGGATCGCTGCCTGGAGGGATTGAGGTCCACCACCAATTCGGGATCCTCCTCACGGCCCATAAACACCATGTCCACGCCATCGATGGCCCGCAAACGGGGCAACAAACTCGAACGCAGGCGCTGCCGCAGTTCAGCCGGAGTCAACCGATCCGACCCGAAAGCGAAGTGCAGCGCGGGCTCATCCGAAGTGGCCACCTCGAAGATCCTCGGCTCCGGGAAACCCGCCGGGATTCGGTCACGCGCCCGTTGCACCCCCTGCTCGACCTCACGCAAGGCCCGGTCCATGTCGTGGCCCGGTTCGAAGAACAGATCGATGTACGAACGCCCGTCCCCGGAGCGACTCTCCATGCGCACCAGTCCGGGCGTTCCCGCGAGCGCCGGTTCCAGGGGTTCATTGACGCTTTCCTCTATGACCGCGGACGTCTGTCCCGGCAAGTCTCCGATGACCCGCACCTGGGGATACCGAACCTCAGGCAGAAGCTGCAGCGGCATGCGAAACAGCGCCATGACCGCCAACAGGACGATCAGTCCGGCGACCACCCCCACCGCCAAACGCCGGCCGGCAAGAAATCGAAGTATGTTGCCCAGAATATCCCGCATGACCGTCAACGGGCCTCCCCATGGGCCGCCACCCGACGGCCTTCGGGCTGCGAACGGGGCTCGAAACGCATGATGCGATCGCCGGCCTCCAGTCCGTCCACCACTTCCACGCCGTGCGACAAACCGGCGCCCAGCCTGACTTCCCGGCGCTCGATGACCGGCGGATCGCCGGACACCAAAGCCACCCAGTTGCGATCATCATCCCGCGCCACCGCAGTCCATGGCGCAACCAACGCCGCACGCTCCTCGGAATAAAGCAGTTCTCCCTCGATCGGCCAATCCCCAAGGTCGTCTTCAACCCACACTTCCACACTCACAAATCCATTCGGGACTTCCGCTTCTTCGACGGAAACCACCCGGGCGATCGACCAGGAGTGCTCCCGTGAATCCATCAGGCGCAGCCGATCCGAACGATCCAAGTACGGCCTCTCGCGGGCGGGCACGATCAATCGCATCCCCAACGCATCGTCGCGCCGAATTTCCATCAAGGGCACTCCGGCGGAAACCTGCGCCCCTGTGGCCGCTATCACCCGAGTCACCAGCCCGGAAACCGGCGCTCGCAGGGCTCCGCCCTCCAAGCGGGCCTCCGCTTCGCCAAGTGACTCCTCTACCTCCATCAGTCGCAAGCGAGCCTGCTCCACCTCGGCAGGTCCCGCCGCATCCGCTTGAGCCAGTTCCTCCCACCCGGAAAGTTCCGCCTCGAGAAGCATCCGGCGCTCCCGCAAAATCATTACCCGCGCCTCCAATTCGGGCTGCCGGACACGCACCAGCAAATCGTCGGCGGCCACAGTATCGCCGTCGCGCACCACAACCTCGGCTACTTCTCCACCCTCCCGTGCGGTCACCACGTGCGTCCGCAACGACTGCACAATGCCGGTCCATTCCCGGCGCGTCTCGATGGTCTCCTCCGACACCGTAACCACCGCGACATCCGGCGCCTCGTCAGCGGCTTCAGTATCGTCGGTTGTCTGCTGACAAGCCGACCATAAAACGCAGCCCGCCATAAAAGTTCTCGCACTCCGTGTCCTAAATCTTTTGGCGACAGAATCCCATCTTTTCCGATTTCGGCTCATATATTCAGGATTCCTCCCCTTCTCCCAACCAGACGGGCAGCGCCTCCAGCGCCGCCAGGATTTCCGCGTATTCGACAAGCAGTAGAGCCAACTCCTCGCGCAATTCGATTTCCCGCAGCCGCGCGTCAAGCAAGGCCTCGCGCCGCTCCGCCACTTCACGCCAGGTTCCCACTCCCCGCTGCCAACGCAGAGCCGCCGCTCGCGCCGCGCGTTCAGAACTTTCGACCAGCGCCTCGGCTGCCGCCAAACGCGACTCCGCTTCGTCAAGTCCCGCTCCGATCTCCCGGGTCCGATGCGAGTGCACTTGGCGCAGTCCGGTCGCTTCCGCTTCAAGCGCCCGGGCCCGCCGGCGTTCCGCCAAGGCTCGCTCCCGCTGCACCCCACTGGTGTCCGGCGACCATACCAGCCGCATGCCTCCGTAATATTCGTGCTTCACCCGGTCCTCAAAAGCCTCCGAAAAATACGGCCCGGTCGCTCCGAAAGCTTCAACGCGCCACCGGTCGCGGCGAAGAATTGAATCCGCCTCCGCCCGTCGCTCCTCAGCGAGCAAACGCAGTTCCGCCAAGGCAGGGTTGTCCTCGACCTCAGGCATCGGCCCAATACCGCCAAACCGCGGACGAACGGGAGGAGGAGCAACCTCACGGCCGGCTATGGCGGCCAGGCGGGCGGACAGCCCGTCCTTTCGGCTCCGGGCATCGTGCAGACGCTCCCGGTACAGAGATTGAGTCTCCTCCAACCATTCGCGCGCCGAAGACGGCTCGACCCCGCTCCGAACCCTGTGAGCCACACGTTCCAGCAAGCCGGAGAAGGTCGCTTCCTCCTCTCGTAACGACGCCACTTTTTCCTCGGCCGCGGAAGCCTGCACGTAAAGTCGCGCCATTTCAGCGCGATAAGCATAATCGAATGCCTCGCCCGCGTGAACGATACCCTGACGGCGCAATTCCACCGCGCGTTCGCGGGCGGCGCGACTGCTTTCGTACAGGAGCCAATCGACACGCGCCAAAATCTCGGCGCGGCCGGCAACCCCCTGATCACGTTCTTCGCCCGGGCGCACCCGTTGACCATAATCGCCGGAGGCTTCAACCGACAAAGAGGGAATCCTTTCACGACGCACCGCCCGCGCTTCCGCG
>REEB01000243.1 GCA_007695295.1 Puniceicoccaceae bacterium | reverse complement strand
CACCCGCCCCTGCCCGATCCCGCCCTGCCGCCAGCCGCACTCCCCCACTCGACGGCCCGACCCCACCCCTCCGCGCTCCCATGTTGATGCGCTGGTACGTGGCCCTCCCGGTGACGATCGCCGTTTTCACCGGTTTTCTTTTTTCCATGGCCGCCATGTTCCGGCCCAACCTCCGGGTCGCCATGGCCGAGCGTCCAGCGGAGGAGGTCCGCCAGGCCGAAGAGCGCCGCGCCACCCCGCTCAGCCCGGAGGATCCTCCCCGGATCCATTCGCCCGCCGACCCGCCGACCGATCTCACCCGCGAACCTGATCTGCTCCGGCCGCTCGTCGAAAACGGAGACCTGCCCCCGCTGCGCGAGCGCATCGGCCCGGAGCCGGTTGTTCTCCACGGCCCGGAAAGCCCCGGCCGCCACGGCGGCTCCTTCCGCACCCTCGTCACGGGCGCCGGCGCCCTGCGGATCATCGAATTCCACTTCTCCGGGGGCAGTCTCGTCCGCTGGTCTCCCCAAGGCTACCCGATCGTGCCCCACCTCGCCAGGGAATGGACCGTCAACGAGGACTCGACCGAGTTCGTCTTTCGCCTCCGCGAGGGCCTGCGCTGGTCGGACGGCCACCCCTTCACCGTCGACGACATCCTCTTCTGGTGGGAGCACGAGCAAAACCTTCCCGGCTTCACCGGCGGCTTCAACGAAGCCATGGAGATCGGCGGCCGCGTCGGCACGATCGAGAAGATCGACGACCTCACGGTCCGTTTCACCTTTCCCGCGCCACACAGTCTTTTCCTTGAGCGCCTCGCCTCCTGGCCCGGCCATGCTTTCGTCAACAGCCCGGCCCACTTCCTCTCCCGCTTCCATCCCGTACTGGGCGACCGCGAGGAAATCGAACGCCTTAAAACCCGCTTCCGGATCGACTCCGACTTCGCGCTCTACAACCGCATCAAGGAGTGGAACAACCCCGAGCACCCCCGGCTCTGGCCCTGGGTTCTCCGCACCCACCAGTCCACTCCGCCGCTCAGTTTCGTCCGCAATCCCTACTTCGCCGCCGTCGATGCCGAGGGCAACCAGCTCCCCTACACCGACCGCTTCATCGTCGATCAGAAGGCCAATGAAATGGTGCCCGTGGCCGTCGCCCAAGGGGAGGTCGACTTTCAATCCGGCGCCATCGGCTTTCCCCAGTATACCGTCCTCTGGGACGGCCAGGCCACCGGCGATTACCGCCTCCTCCACTGGTATGCGGGCGCCCGTTCGCCATTTCTCATCATGCCCAATCTCAACCGCCGGTGGCGCCCCGGAGACACCGCCGGCGAGTGGAAGCACCGCCTGCTCAACGACCGGCGCTTCCGCCAAGCCCTCTCCCTCGCCATCGACCGGGAGCGCATCATCCGGCTCGAATTCGCCGGCGTCACCGAGCCCGCCCAAGCCGCTCCGGGCCCGGAAAGCCCGGAGTTTTACGTCCCCGGCCTGCGCGACAATTT
Organism: Puniceicoccaceae bacterium; assembly: GCA_007695295.1. Classification (GTDB taxonomy): domain Bacteria; phylum Verrucomicrobiota; class Verrucomicrobiia; order Opitutales; family Opitutaceae; genus REEB01. The sequence continues at coordinate 3,471 of REEB01000243.1, read as the reverse complement.
CACCGACTTCGACCCCGAACGCGCCAACCAACTCCTCGACGAAATCGGCCTCACCCAACGCGACGCCGAGGGCATGCGTACGTTCCCCGACGGCAGCCGCATGCATTTTTTCATCAGCATTTCCGGGCGCGGCCTAACCGACGTGCTCCAGCTCATCACCTTCGACTTCGCCCAGGTCGGCCTGCGCTTCCGCGTCATCGAGCGGGACGACCGGCTCTTCGGTGCGGAAATGGCCGGGCTGCACTACGACTTCGGGGTCTGGTCCTCCAACAACGAGTTTTTCCCGTTGCTTGAGCCGCGCTTCCACGTGCCCATGCAGATCTGGTCGCTCTACGCCCGCGAATGGGCCCAGTGGTACCTCGCCGGCGGTCTCTACGATCACCCGCTCGCACTCGAGGGCGGCCACCGGGGTCCGCCCGAAGACCACCCGCTGCACCGCGCCATGCTCCTCTATGAGGATTTGAAAACCGCCCCGGACACGGAGACCCGCAACGCCCTCATGCGCGACATCCTCCGTCTCGCGATCGACGAGGTCTGGACGATCGGGGTCTCCTCCAGTCCGCCCACCCTGGTCGCCGTGACCAACGATCTGCGCAATGTGCCCGAGGTCGTCGTCGCCACCTGGGACTTTCTCAGCCCGCGCAACGCGTATCCGGAAACCTTTTATTTCCGCACCCGCACCGATTCGCCCGGGGCCATCGCCCAAATGCGCCAAGAGCTGCTCCGGGTCACCCCCTGGCCGCAGGCGGCCGGGCCGGCGGCGGTGGTGGAGCGCAGCGCCGCGGAGCGGCTGGCCGGGCTGCTGCGGATTCTCATCTGGCTCATCCCGACCTGCCTCGTCGCCCTCGTCGCCTTCCGCCACCCGTTCATCGCCCGCCGCCTGCTCATTCTGGTGCCGACTTTGTTCATCATCTCCATCGTCACTTTCGTCATCATCGAGCTGCCGCCGGGCGACTTCCTCACCACCCGGATCATGGAGCTGGAGGCCTCCGGCCGGGCCGCCGACCTCGAGGAGATCGAACGCCTCCGCGACATGTTCTTTCTCGATGAGGCCGTCTGGCAGCGCTACCTGCGCTGGACCGGAGTGTATTGGTTTTTCAGCTACTCGTCAGCCGACACCGGCCTGCTCCAGGGGCAGCTCGGCCGCTCCATGGCCACCGGCGACCCGGTCAACCAGCTCGTCGGCGACCGCATCCTGCTCACCGTGCTCATTTCCCTCGGCACCATCCTGCTGACTTGGCTGCTGGCGGTTCCGATCGGGATCTACTCGGCCGTGCGGCAATACACCCTCACCGACTATGTCGTCTCCATTCTCGGTTTCATCGGCATGTCGGTGCCGGGGTTTCTGCTCGCCCTGCTGCTGATGTATTACAGTTCCCGCTACCTCGGCATCAATGTCTCCGGGCTCTTCTCTCCCGAGTATGCCGCCCAGCCGGAGTGGACCTGGGGCAAGTTCATCGATTTGCTCCAGCACATCTGGCTGCCGATCGTCGTCACCGGACTGGCCGGAACGGCCGGCATGATCCGCGTCATGCGGGCCAACCTGCTCGATGAGCTGGGCAAGCCTTACGTGCAGACCGCCCGCGCCAAGGGCGTGCGGCCGGTCCGCCTGCTCCTCAAGTACCCGGTCCGGCTCGCGCTCAATCCGTTCATCTCCGGCATCGGCGGCATTTTCCCCCAGCTCGTCTCCGGCGGGGCGATCGTCGCGCTGGTCCTGAGCCTACCCACGGTCGGGCCGCTCCTTTTGGAGTCGCTCTTCAACCAAGATGTCTACATGGCCGGATCCCTGCTCATGGTGCTGAGTTTTCTCGGCGTGCTCGGCACGCTCATCAGCGACCTGCTCCTGCTCTGGCTCGACCCCCGCATCCGCATGGAGGGCGATGTGCGTTCATAATGCCATGAGCACCCCCGGCTCCACCCAACATCCGTCCGGCCCCGGCGGTCTTCCCCCCGGAGGCTCGCCCGCTTCCGCCACCGTGCCAGTCCCGGACGCCGAGGCCTTTCGCGACGCCGGCACCCTTTCCCAGTGGCAGCTCATTCGGATCCGCTTCGCCCGCCATCACCTCGCAGTCTTCTCGCTCTGGTTTCTCGTCATCATCTACCTGCTCGCGCTTCTGGCCGAGTTCTTCGCTCCTTACGGCCAACGAGAGGCCTACATCGACTACCTCTACGCCCCGCCGCAACCGGTCAGTTTCAGCTTCACCGATGGATTTTACACCCGGCCGCTGATCAACTCGATCGATCCGGTCAACCTGCGGCAATACTACGTCATCGACGAGACCCGCACCATCCCGCTCGGCTTTTTCGCCCGCACCGCGGAGCCGCACCGGATCCTCGGCCTGATCCCGTGCCAGCGGGTCTTCTTCGGCGTCCGCCACAACGCCCTCGAGCGCCATGGCTTCGAGGATGCGGCGGAGGCGACGTTCTTTTTTCTCGGGACCGACCGCTACGGCCGCGACATGTTCAGCCGGGTCATTCACGGTTCGCGGATCAGTCTTTCCATCGGGCTGGTCGGCATCGCCTTCACCTTCGTCCTCGGTGTGGCCATCGGCGGCATCTCGGGATTTTTCGGCGGCCTGCTCGACAACCTCATCCAGCGCGGCATCGAGATCATCAATTCCTTTCCCCAGTTGCCGCTCTGGATGGCAATCGGGGCGGTCCTGCCGATGCACTGGTCGGCCCTGCAAGTGTACTTCGCCATCACCATGGTGCTCAGCCTGCTCAACTGGACGGGGCTGGCCCGCGTCGTGCGCGGCAAGATCCTTTCACTGCGCGAGGAGGACTACGCCACCGCCGCCCGCCTCATCGGCGCCGGCAACAACCGCATCATCTTCCGCCACCTCGTTCCCGGGTTCACCAGCCACATCATTGTCAGTCTCACCCTCAGTGTGCCCGGCATGATTCTCGGTGAAACCGCGCTCAGCTTTCTCAACCTCGGTCTGCGACCGCCCATTGTGAGCTGGGGCGTGCTCCTGCAGGATGCCTTCAATCTCGGCACCATCGCCAACTACCCCTGGCTGCTCACACCCGCCTTCATGATCATCCTCGTCGTCCTCGCCTTCAACTTCGTCGGCGACGGCCTGCGCGACGCCGCCGATCCCTACTCCTCGAGCGGCTGAGCAGACCGGCCCACGTGTCACTGGTTTTCGACTACGGCTTGGTCGGCACCGTGGTTTCAAACCGGCGGAATAGATCGTCGAGGGTGAAGGCCGCCAACGACGCCACCTTCAGGTCGGCCTCGCTGAAGTCGAGCCCGGCCGTGATCCGGTTCGGCACCGCCACACAACGCAGGCCGGCCCGCTTGGCCGCCCGCACGCCGTTGGCCGAATCTTCCAGCGCCACCGCCTCCTCCGCCCGCACCCCGAGCCGCTCCAACGCCAGCCGGTAGAGCGCGGGATCGGGCTTCACCACCGGCACTTCATCCCCGCCGCAGACCGGACCGAAGTGCTTCCGCAGTCCCAGCTCCTCCAG
>REEB01000086.1 GCA_007695295.1 Puniceicoccaceae bacterium | reverse complement strand
AACGCCAACCTCCAGCGCTCTCTCAACCGCCTCTCCAGCGGCATGAAGATCGTCAACCCCTCCGACGACGCGGGTGGCTTGGCCGTCTCCATGAAAATGGCCGCCGCCATCAAACGGACCGACGCCGCCAACACCAACGTCGCCAACGCCGTCTCCTTCCTCCAGACGCAGGACGGCGCCCTCAAGACCATCGGCAGCATTCTTGACCGCATGTCCGAGCTGAAGACCCTCTCGCAGGATGTCACCAAAAACAGCACTGACACGGCCAACTACGCCACCGAATACACCCAGCTGCGCGCCCAGCTCACCAACCTGGAAGGCCAGCAGTTCAACGGGGTCAACGTCTTCGGCGGCGGCTCCCTGAACGTCGGCACCAGCGAAGACGGCAGCGAGAGCGTCGCCATCACCACCTCCGATGTAAACACCATCATCGCTTCGGTGGCCGCCGATCTCGACACCGCCACCATCGACACCCTCAGTACCGCCCTGCAATCGGTCGCCACGGCCCGTGCGCAGAACGGCGCCGAGTCCAGCCGGCTCAACTTCGCCTCCGAGATGTTGACCACCAACAAGATCAACCTCGAAGCCGCCAACAGCCGCATCATTGATGTGGATGTGGCCCAGGAGTCCACCCAGCTGGCCCGCTACTCGATCCTCGTCCAGAGCGGTTCGGCCATGCTCGCCCAAGCCAACGCCTCCAGCCAGGTCGCCCTGCGGCTCCTCGGCTAGTCATTGGCTTCTGGATACAACCGTCCGTAGCCATCGGACTTTCGCTTCCGCGGGCATCCCCCGCGTTCACCGGCGGCCGGTTTTTCCTCCCTGAAAAACCGGCCGCTCTTTTTTCTCCAATCCCGTTTCACGGTTTCATCAATGCCCTCCATGCGCTTCATCGGCCGGGAAGTTGAGTTGGCCCGTGCCGCCGCCTGGTTGCAAGTCACTGGCGGTGAACCGGCGGGCAGCCGGATTCTCAATCTCTGGGGAGCAGCCGGCAGCGGGAAGACCGCTTTTCTCCAGGAACTGCGCCACCGCACCGAGACCGGCGGCAGCCGCCCCTGGGTTCAAGTCCGCGGGCTCTCGGCCTATCAGCCTGTCTTCGACTTCGTGCGCCACTCCGCCTCCGCCCTGCCCGCGGCTTTACCTGCACCGGGCCCGGCCTGGGAGCGGCAACTCCTGGCAACCGGATCCCCTACCGAACAAGCCGCCACCGGCGGCGGTGCCCGGATGACTTATACCCAAAGCGGAATTAAACCGCTCGATGCAGGTGAGAATTTCGGCCTGATCGATGCTCGGCGGGCCCGATCGCTCGCCACCCTCTGGCTCTCACTCTTCGGCCCTTCGGGCGGACCTCTCCGCCCGACTATTTTTGTCATCGATCCGCTGCCGGCCCTTTCCTGGCTGGTCCGCGAATGGTTTCGCGACTGGGTCATGCCGGAGATGCTGCGGCTCGATCCGAGGGAGGAATTCCGACTGCTGGTGGTTTCCCCCAATCCCTGGTTGATCACCGGCAGCGCCGAGCTCTGGGGTCCCCTCGCCGATGGCGGTCAGGATCTTCAGATCGGTCCGCTCCGCGAGGAGGATACCATTCTGCTCGCCGCCGAGTCCCGCATCGACCAGGAAACCGCGCGCTTCATCCATCGTCACCACCGAGGACTCGCCTGCGCGGTCGTGGCAGAGCTGGCGCAGCGGGCTTCCAAAACGCCCGCATCCAGCCGCACCGAGGACCCGTCCTTTGAACCGGCCTGGCGCCGTCTCTCCGCCGCCCAGCGCTCTTGGCTGACCTCAGCCGTGCTCCTGCCGGACTGGTCCGAAGAGGGCTGCGGCGTTCTCCTCGGCCCCGGTCAATCCGAACCGGCTCTCCGCTGGCTGCGCTCGCAGCGGCTGCTCCCCTTCGATCGCCCCGGCCGCTGCAGCGACGAGCGGCTCCGACAACGCTGGCTCGACTGGCTGCGACACCATCATCCCGACCCATTTCCCGCACTCCAGGAACGCTGGGAAGTGCTGCGCCGAATCCACCTTCAGGTGCCCAAGGCGGACGAACGCGCCCAACTCCGGCGTTTTGGTGGTCTCATCCGTATCGACGCCCCCCTCCTGCGCCGACTGTACGGCGCCGAGACAGGGGCGCTGCTTTCCTTTATTCGCCGCCATCCCACCTTGTTTGAAACACTCTCCTGCGGTCACAAGGTGGTGGATACCCTCCGCATCGATCTGGCCCGACTCTGCGGCTGGCTCGAGCCGCCCACCCATGAGGAACGATGCCGAATCGCGGCCGAGGTTTGGGCCGAGCGCATGGTCGAGCTCAAGTTGAGGAGAGCCAAACTCGAAAACCACCTCCTTGATCTCGGCCAGCGCGAGACCCGCCCGGCGGCCGCCAGGGCGTTACCGCCCGTCGCAGCCCGGGAACCCGCCACTCCCTCCGGATCCAAGCTGCCGGCGCCCGCTTCCATCGTTCGCGCTGGTCTCGACCTTGGCGGCATCGCACTGATCTATGGTGGCATCATCCTTGATCGCAGCCTCGTCAACCCGCTGGTTTTCGCCGGCTTCGGTCTCATATCCATCAGCCTCCTGCCGGACCGGGTGCTGTTTCCCTTCGCCCGCCAGCGCCGGCCGGGCACAATCGCGGTCGCAACATCGCCGGCGCCGGCGCCGTTCCATCCTGCCGGCCGGGTTCCCCTGCTCGAACGGCAGCTGCGGGCCTTTCGCCTCCAGCTTAGGGAGTTGGAGCAGGAATCGGCCCTGCCCTACGTCTGACCGGGGCTTCCCGCGCCTTCCCCGCAAGCCTGGTCCCGGGCCGGCTCAGGAATCCTTCAGCAGCTCCGACCAAGCCCGGTAGCGGGCCATGTCCCCGGCGCTGAAGGCGAGGTCCCGCGCCCGTTCAATCACTTCACTCCGCCAAGACGATGTCGGAAGATTCTTGATACAGGCGGCATAGATTTCGATCGCTGCCGCATCGTCGCCCAAGTCCGTCAGTCGCCCCGCGGCCTCGATCGCAAGGGCAAGCACTTCACCCCGCGGCGAAGCCAGTTCCCGGAAAAAACGCAGGGCCTGGCGGGCCTGGGCGGGCTCGCCGCGCTCTTGGTTGAGCCGCCCCAGCTCGATCGCCAGCGTCGGATGGGGGCGGCGTTGCTGGGCTTCACCAAGCAATTCGGCGGCCCGGTCGACGGCACCCTCCTGCACCAGCCGCCGGGCCCGCACGACCGCACCCACCGGCCCGGGCAATCGCTCGGCCAGCTCCGCCGGGCGCCTCCCTTCGGCAAATGGCCGGTAGAGGGGGTCGCCGATCAGGACCGCCTGCCAGCCGAGAGCGGGCAGAGCATAAAAGGCCGCCTCACCCAGCGTGGAGCCGCCCAAGAGCGCCTCCACCATGAGGTCGGGGTGGTGGGTCAACTCCAAGTAGGGCTCATAAACATTGCCCACCGTCATCACTCCCGCTTCCACCAGTGGCCCCACCCAATACTCCTGGTCGGATCGCACGGTGGTGGCGGAGAAGCTGTGGATGTGAAAGCCGATCGCCCCGGCCAGCGCCCGAAACCCGGGAATCGCAAACGGACCTTCCACATGCTCGGCGTACCAGCCAAAATACAGGGCCAAACCGTCCATCGGTGTGGACGGTGCAAAGGCGGCCCGCCGTGTGTCGCGCACCACCGGCAGGCCCGCGTTTTCCAATCGGTCCGCCGCCCCCCGCAGCCACTCGTCGCCCCGCGTATGGGGACCACCCAGGTCGATGAACGCTCGGCCCCACAACTGCGTCCGTTCCGCTTGGATGCCTCCGTCGATCAGCCGCTTGACCGCCGCCACCGAGGGACCGTCCAGCCGCGCCACCCGGATGACAGCCTGCCGCTGCGCCGCAGTGGGCGCTTGCTGACGGAAGAGGGGATTCGGGACATAGCCGGTGATCTCCACCCTGCTTCCCAAGGGAATCAACGCCAGTTGCGCTTCCACCGAACCGCGGTTGCGCCGAAACTGATCCGGCACTTCCGCGGCCGCCTGCTCTGAAACCCTCCCCCCATCATGCCGAATGCGCAGCGGCAGGTTGCGGCTGAGAACCAGATAGTCGATCCGGTGCCCTTCCAACGCCGTTCGCAGTCGGCCGGCGGAATCATGGATCGAGCCGAGCAGGCCTTGGAGCCACCCCCCATGGTGCAGCGCCCGGACCAATGGATTGTGAACGGCCTGGAGGTAATCGTCCCAAGAGATGGTCTCGTCCGTGGGGGCTTCCAGAAGGACGAGGTTTTCCCGCGGGATACCGCGCCGCTGGAGATAATGCTCCGCCACTTCCTTGGACTCGGCGCAGGCGGCATTCGCCACCACCACAACCCGGGAGGCCACTCCGGGATCCAACTGCGCCGCCAATGGTGCACTCCACCCGATCAGCAGGGTCGAAACCGGCAGGACTCGAAGGAAGGCGGCTAACCTTGTCATGAAAAATCAACTACACAATGCGGGGTGGTCGGGGCGATGGGACGGTTATCCGCGGGGCTCAGGATACGGTCAAGGATTTCCCGTTGTCGGATGGCTTGAGTTTGAGCAGAAACGGCGCCGCCCTCCGTGACCACTCCTCCGGACCGGGGTAACGGGCGGACTCCGGACCAAAGGCGGTGGCCAGCATTTCGGTATCGATGATGCCGGGGTTTAACGGCACCACCGCCACCCCCGGCGGAACCTCCGCGGCCACGGCTTTGGAGAGGCCTTCCATCCCCCATTTGGAAGCACAGTAGGGCGCCACTTCCGGCGATACCGACCGGCCCCATCCAGAGCTGAGATTCACCACCACTCCGCTCCCCCGGGCGGCGATTGCGGGCAGAAAGGCCTGCAGGACATAACCGGCGCCGATCAGGTTTACGTTGATCACAGTGGCAAAGGCCTCCGGCGACATCTCCCACAAGGGCCCGGGTGGATTGATGAGACCGGCGTTGTTGATGAGCAGGTCGGGCACCAGTCCATCCGCTTCCAAGGCGCGCGCCCAGTCCCGCACCGATCCGGCATCCGCCACATCCACGACCGCAAACCGGTGTGGGCTGCCGTGGCGTCGTCCCAGCGTCTCCACGGCCGCAGCCCGGCGCGAGCAACCCAGCACGGTATGCCCGGCCTCGACAAACCGGTCCACCAAGGCCCGGCCGAGCCCGCGGCTGGCGCCGGTGATGAGGATAAGGCGGGGCGGGACAGGCATGGGCGGTTCAGCGGGATTGGAGCCGGATGCGGTTGAGCCCGTTTTTTCTCAGGATGTCCATCACCAGGGTGACGGACTTCAAGGGCGTGGCCTCATCGGCCTGCAGGAGAACGGTGATGCTGCTGTCGGCCTCGGCCTGGCGGGCGGCGGCAAACTCGAGCTGCTCGGGGCTCACGACTTGGCCGTTGTACGTGATGGTGCCCTCGACATTGATGCCCACCACCAGCGGAGTGGCGATCTCGCTGCGACCGGCGGTCTCGATCCGCGGAAGCACGAGGTTGAGCGCGGCGATGTCGCGAAACTGCATGCTGACGAGAAAGAAAAAGATCAGGATAGTCAGCACATCCATCAACGGGATGATGTTGATTTCCGCCCGCCGGCGTTTGCGCAGCATCAGGCTCATTCGCGGCTCATGCGCGCATCGAGGCGCTCGAGAAGGCTGTCGATCTGCACCGCGTAGGTTTCCACCCGGCGGTTCAGGTAGCCGCTGCCGACCAGGCAGGGGATGGCGATGGTAAGCCCCAGCACGGTGGTGGTGAGGGCGAGGGCGATGCCGGAGGTGAAGGCGGCTTGGTCCGGCATACCGGTGGCGGCAGAGATGTTGCCGAAGACTTTCACCAAGCCGGTCACCGTCCCGAGCAGACCCAGCAACGGCGCCGCCCCGATGATGATTTCCAGAAAGACAAAACCCCGCTCCATGCGGTTCAACTCGAGCCGGGCGAAGGCCTTGACCGCTCCTTCATCGTGCCGGTGCTCCTCGGCGAAGCTGATGATCCGCGCCAGGACCGAGTGTTCGCCGCCGGCGATGGGCGTGCCGCCGACAATGGCGTTGACGAGATCGGGCGGCAGCACTGCCGCCCGCCGCAGCGCAAAGAGCCGCTCGAAGATGAGAAAGATCCCCACGATCGAGCACAACCCGAGGGGATAAACGAAAACACCCGCTCCTTTCAGTATTTCCAACATAATGCTATTAAGAGATGGGCCCGGTTTGCCGGGCAGTCCGGTGGGACAGCCGCAACGGGCGGATGTGTCGCCAAAAAAGCACGACCGCGGGCAAAGAGCGCCCGGTGGTTTCAGACATAACCGAGCCGGGAAAGTGAAGCATTGGCCGCGGGCAAGCCTTCCAACAGTTCACCGATTGGATCCCAACGCCCCTCGAGGAGCGCTTGCCGGGCCGAAGGGCGGATTTCTCCGGCAAACTCCCGGTCGCCGAGGCGCACGGCGGCCGCCTCCACATCCACGGTGACGGGCAGCGAAGGATCTTCTTCCACCGCCGCGGTCAGCGCGCGCAGGTCCGCCCGTTTCAACGACAGGCAGGGAATGCCGAGGGTGGTGCAGTTGCCGAAGAAGATTTCCGCAAAACTCTCCGCGACCACGGCGCGAAACCCATGGCGGTAGAGCGCCTGGGGTGCATGCTCGCGGGAGCTGCCGCAGCCGAAATTGGCGCCGGAGATGAGGATCGAAGCGCCGGCATAGCGGGGATCGTTGAGCGGATGGGGCTTGTCCGTGCCATCGTCGTTTTTCCGGACGTCGTAGAACAGATACTCCCCAAGACCATCGAAGGTGACGCACTTCATGAAGCGCGCCGGGATGATCCGGTCGGTGTCGATGGCGTCTCCGGGCACCGGCACGGCGCGGCCCTGGACCAGTTTGATTTTTTCAAGTGCCATAAAATTCAGGCCTCCACCAGTTCCTCTACCTCGAAGATTTCCCGGGCGTCGCTGACTTCGCCGGTGACGGCCGCCGCCGCCACCATCAACGGACTCATCAGGATGGTGCGCCCGGTCGGACTACCCTGGCGTCCTTTGAAGTTGCGGTTGCTGGAACTGGCACAGAGCTGGTCGCCGATGAGCTTGTCCGGATTCATAGCCAGGCACATCGAGCAGCCCGCCTCCCGCCACTCGAATCCGGCCTCGCGGAAAATCTCATCCAGGCCCATCTCTTTGCAGAGCAGGTCCACGCCCATCGAGCCGGGCACCGCTATCGCTTTGATCCCGGACGCCACCCGCCGCCCTTTCAGGTACTTCGAAACCTCGACAAAGTCGCTCAGCCGGGCGTTGGTGCAGCTCCCCAGAAAGGCGACATCGATCGGTGTGCCTTTGATGGGCCGGCCGGCCGGGAGCTTCATATACGCAAGGGCTTCCTCGACCGCTTCCCGCTCCTCGGCCGGAACCGTGTCCGGCGAAGGCACGCGTTCATCGATGGATATTCCCTGGCCGGGATTGATGCCCCAAGTCACGGTCGGCGGGATGTCCTCCGCGCGGAAATGGACGACATCGTCGTAGCTGCAGTCCGCATCACTGGCGAAACTCCGCCAACGCTCCACGGCTTCCTCCCAGGCGGCGCCTTTCGGGCTGTAGGGCCGTCCCTTGAGATAGGCGTAGGTGGTTTCGTCCGGATTCACATAGCCGGCCCGGGCCCCGCCCTCGATCGACATGTTGCAGACTGTCATCCGCTCCTCCATGGAGAAACGGTCGAAGACTTCGCCCCCGTACTCGTAAGCGTAGCCGGTGCCGCCGTTGACGCCCAGGGTGCGGATGATGTGGAGAATGACATCCTTGGCGTAGACTCCCGGCCGGAGCCGCCCGTCCACGTTGATCCGGCGAACCTTCAATTTGCCCATCGCCATCGTCTGGGTGGCAAGGACATCCCGGATCTGGGTCGTGCCGATGCCAAAAGCCACCGCGCCAAATGCCCCGTGGGTGGAGGTGTGGGAGTCCCCGCAGGCGATGGTTGTGCCCGGCTGGGTGATGCCCTGCTCCGGCCCGACGATGTGCACGATGCCCTGCCGGCCGGAGCGGATGTCAAAATAAGTGATGCCAAACTCCTCACAGTTGCGCCGCAGCTCCCGGATCATGGCGTCGGCAAGGGGGTCGGAGAAGGGCTCGGTGCGTTGATCGGTGGGCACGATGTGATCCACGGTGGCGAAGGTCCGCTCGGGATGGGCCACTTTGAGACCGAGGTCGCGCAGCATCCCGAAGGCCTGTGGGCTGGTGACCTCATGGATGAGGTGTGTGGCGATGAGCAGCTGGGTCTGGCCGTTGGCAAGATCGCGCACCGCATGTGCGTCCCAGACTTTTTCAAAAAGGGTTTTTCCCATGGTGGGTGGTGATGGTGTGGGGATGGTCGAAGAAGCCGGCCCGCTGCATGCCTGGACGGCTCTGAAACAGAAAAATTTCATCCCGCAGCCGGGTCGACGCAACTGAAAACTCCCAACCGCGCTCCAGCCGGGGAGTGCCCGGGAAAGGACTCGAACCTTCACGCCGTGAGGCAGCAGATCCTAAGTCTGCCGTGTCTGCCAATTCCACCACCCGGGCGGGGATGAAGCCCCAACCCAATACCACCGACCTGATCCCGAACAAGGCAAATTGGAAACCCGCCGGCGCGGTCATTCGGCCGCCGGAGCGGATCCGCCATGCCGGAGCCAGGCCTCCAAAGCCGGCACATCCTCCGGCCGGTCGATGCCCAGGCTGGGTTCGGTCGTCACCCCGATCATGATTGGGTAGCCGTGCTCGATGGCGCGGAGCTGCTCCAGCCGCTCGAGGTTTTCCAGGGTCCCCGGAGTCAGCTTGTTGAACTTGCTCAAAAAGTCCCGGTGGTAGCCATACATCCCGAGATGACGGTACACGCGGATGTGCCCGAGTTCTTCTTCCGTTATCCTGCCCCCGGTGTCGCGGCGGTAGGGGATCGGCAGCCGGGAGAAATAGAGCGCCCGGCCCCGCAGATCTATGACCACTTTCACCACCGCGGGGTTATCCAGCTCGGACACCCGGCGGATCGGCGCCGCCAGCGTCGCCATCGGCGCCCCGCTCCGCACCAAGTCGTGCAGGAGTTTGATCTGGGCTGCGGTCACCAGGGGTTCGTCCGCCTGGATGTTGAGGATGAATTCCGCCCCCAGGGTCTGATTCGCCTCCGCCAGACGATCCGTCCCGGTGGGATGGTCTCCCCGCGTCATCAGCACCCCGCAACCGCTGCCCTCCAGCGCCTCCCGGAGACGCTCGTCATCAACGGCAAAAAAAACCGGCAGTCCCCCGGCGGCCCGTTGCAGCCCCTCGGCCGTCCAACGGATCAGCGGGCGGCCCAACACCGGATGGAGCAGTTTTTCCGGAAAGCGCGTCGAACCCAGCCGGGCCGGGGCCACGATGACGGTCGATGCCATGGCGGGCATCGTTGTCAGCCCTTTTTTTTGGATTGCAAGAAGATTGTCCCTCCCAAAGTTAAGCCGATTGAGCCGATTCCGGCCGATCGTTCCACTAGTGCCAGCGACCGCCCGCAACCCGGCTCAACTCCCTCTCCTATGGAAAAAGGCGAAGTTCATCCCTCGGGACAAAAGGTCGAAAAAACCTTGGTTGTTCAAAACCAGATGGGTATTCACGCCCGCCCGGCGGCGATGGTCGTACGCGTCACGAATCGTTTCAAAAGCGAGATCTATTTCGAGAAGGACGGCGAACAGGTGAACGGAAAAAGCATCATGGGGTTGATGATGCTGGCCGCCGGCAAGGGTTCGAAAATTTCCGCCGTCGCCCAAGGGCCGGATGCCGAGGAAATGCTCGGCGAGTTGGAATCGCTTTTCGCGAAGAAATTCGAGGAGAGCTGATCAGCTCGCCTCCGCCGGCAGGCCGTAAAACTCCGCCGCCGCCCGCGTTGTGGCCTCCGCCACCCGCTCCACGCCGCACCCGAAGAGCCCGGCGGCAAACTCAGCCAAGTGCCACAGGTAGGCCGGCTCGTTCGGTTTGCCGCGGTGCGGCACCGGCGCCAGATAGGGGGCGTCCGTTTCCAGCATGAGCCGCTCCAACCCTTGCACCCGGGCCGCTTCCCGCACCGCTGCGGCGTTTTTGTAAGTCAGCACGCCGGTGAAGGAGACCCTCCCTCCCCGGCTCACAATCGCTTCAGCCAGGGCGGGACCTTCCGTAAAGCAATGGAAAACCACCCGTCGCCAGTCGCATCCGGCGCGATCGATCGCCTCGATACACTGCGGCACCGCTTCCCGCGAGTGGATGATCACGGGGCAGTTCAGCTCCCGCGCCAATGCCAGTTGCGCCGCCAGCGCCGCCTCCTGACGGGCCACGACCGGCGCCGCCGCCACCTGGTCTTTGGGCAAGTGAAACCGGTCCAACCCGATTTCGCCCAAGGCGACCGGAGGCCTCGCGTCCTTCCAGTGGCCGGGCAGCTCCGCCACCGCCGCCTCCCAGTCCTCCCCCACGCTCGTGGGGTGCAGGCCGACGGTGTGAAACACCCGTCCGGGATGCGCGGCGGCCAGCTCGCGGTAGAGCGCCCAGTCATCCGGCGCCGTCCCCACCGTGACCATCCGGGTAACTCCCGCCGCCTCGGCCCGCCCGAGGATCGCTCCGAGTTGGCCGCGGCGCGAAAATCCGTCGAGATGCGTGTGACTGTCGATCAACATTCCGGAGATCTGCCAGCCCCGGCCCGTGCTGACAAGGCTCCGGGCCGCTTCCAGATGCCTCTCCGCGCCGGCCGGCCCTTCACCGTCCTCATCCTCCGCCAGGCGGATTTCCCGAATTTGAAATTTGCCCTGCCCCCTTTTCCCTCGCCAGCATCCCTGCCCAATGAGCGAATCCATCGAAGAGGTCATTATCGTCGGCACCGGCTGCGCCGGACTGACCGCCGCCATTTACACCGCAAGGGCCAACCTCCGCCCTCTCGTCCTCGAGGGCAATCTTCCCGGAGGCCAGCTCACCACCACTTCCGAAGTGGAAAACTTCCCGGGTTTTCCCGAAGGCATCGATGGCTTCACGCTCATGGACCAGCTGCGCAAACAAGCGGCCCGGTTCGGGACCCGCTTCGAACAGGCCTCCATCAAAACCGCCGAGCTCTCAGCCTCGCCTTTCACCCTTTCGGCCGGCGAGAAAACCTACTCCTGCAAAGCGCTCATCATCGCCACCGGCGCGTCCCCACGCCTGCTCGGCGTCCCCGGCGAAAAAGAACTCTACGGCGGCAAGGGCGTCACCACCTGCGCCACCTGCGACGGCGCTTTTTACCGCGACATGGATGTGGTGGTGGTGGGCGGGGGGGACTCCGCCTGCGAAGAGGCCCTCTTTCTGACCCGTTTCTGCTCCTCGGTCAGCCTCATCCACCGCCGGGATGAACTGCGGGCCTCCAAAATCATGGCCGACCGCGCCCTCGCCCACCCTAAAATCAAGCCGGTCTGGAATGCCGTGGTCACGGAAATCAAGGGCGTCGAGGAAGGCGGCGTGAGCGCGGTCGTGGTCAGAGACACCCAGTCCGGCGAATCCCGCAGCCTGCCTTGCAAGGGAGTCTTCATCGCCATCGGCCACATCCCCAACACCGCCCCGTTCCAACCCGCTCTTGAAGTGGACGAAAACGGCTACTTTGTGCCCGAAGGCCGTTCCCAGGTCGGCACCCGCATTCCCGGCGTTTACGTCGCCGGCGATTGCGCCGACCATGTCTACCGCCAGGCCATCACCGCCGCCGGGATGGGTTGCCAGGCCGCCATGCAGGCCGAACGCTGGCTCGCCGAGCACTAAGCCGGCCTCGCCCAACCAGCCGCCCGCCGACACCTTCCGTGCGCCGCCCGTCCTTTATCTGGAATAATTCCATTTCTCACTTGATAACCGGAATTATTCCAGTTTGGTTGCCTCACCTCGATCCAACCATGTCCCCCAACCACGCCAACGAAAACCTCAGCCGCACGCTCGCCGAGAGCGGACTCCGCTCCACCCGGCAGCGAGAGGTCGTCTACGCCAGCCTCCTCAAAGAACGCGATCACCCCACCGCCGAGGAGGTTTTTGCCCGCGTCAAACCCCACCTCCCCTCCATCTCCCTCGCCACCGTCTACAACTGTCTCGAGACGCTCGTCCAGTGCAGTCTTGTCAAGCAGGTCAATTTCGACCGCGAACCCTCCCGCTACTGCCCCAACCTCCAGGAGCACGCCCACTTTCACGACGTCTCCACCGGACGCATCTACGATGTCGAGCTCGAACCCGCCGTCGTCGAAAAGCTCAAGGAGGCCTTGCCGGCGGGTTTCGAAGCTTCCGGCATCGAGATCAATTTCCGCGGCCTCAGCGAGCCCGCCGCCACCCGCTCTTTCCACACTTCCACTCATGAACACGCTTGATATCCGCAATCTCTCCGTCCGCGTCGCCGGCAACGAGATCCTGAAAAACTTCAGCCTCACCATTCCCAAGGGCGAGGTTCATGCCATCATGGGCCCCAACGGGACCGGCAAAAGCACGCTGGCCAAAGCCCTGGCCGGCCATGAGGACTACGAAATCACCGGGGGCGACGTCCTCCTCGACGGCACCTCCATCCTCGAACTGGAGCCGGACGAGCGCTCCCGCTCCGGCCTCTTCATGGCCTTCCAGTACCCGAGCGAGATCCCGGGCGTCTCCATCGCCAATTTCATCCGCGCCGCCCTCCAGGCCCGCCTCGCCGAGGGCGAGGAGCTCGAAGCCACCAAATACTACAAGCGGCTCTACGAGAAAATGGACCTGCTCTCGATCGACCGGAAGTTTACCGCCCGCTCCGTCAACGAGGGCTTTTCCGGCGGCGAGAAGAAACGCTGCGAAATCCTCCAGCTCGCCATGCTCGAGCCCAAGTACGCCATCCTCGATGAAACCGACAGCGGCCTCGACATCGACGCCCTCAAGGTCGTCGCCCACGGCGTCAACACCCTCCGCAGCCAGAACATGGGCGTGCTTCTCATCACCCATTACCAGCGGCTCCTCAACTACATCGTGCCCGACCGCGTCCACGTCATGTACGACGGCCGAATCGTCAAGAGCGGCCCCAAGGAGCTCGCCCTCGAACTCGAAGCCAATGGCTACGAGTGGGTCCGCGATCACGCCACCGCGACCGCCTGACCACCCCGCCCGCGCTCCAGACACCATCCTCAACCGACCGTCACCATGTCCACCACCGCACCCACACCCTCCTTTGATCTCAATCGCGATATCGGAGATTTTTCCTATCCCGAGTCCCACAAGTTCGACGCCGGCGCCGGCCTCTCCGAGCGCACCATCGACTACATCTGCGATGTCAAGGGCGAGGACGACTGGATCCGCGCCTTCCGGAAAAAAGCGCTCCAAGTTTTCCTCTCCAAGCCCCTCCCCACCCACTGGGCTTCGAGGGATCTGGAGACGATCAATTTCGACAAGATCCGCTACTACCTCTCCTCCGGCCAGCAGCCCAAACGCACCTGGAACGAGGTCCCCGACGACATCAAGCAGACCTTCGAGCGCCTCGGCATCCCCGAAAACGAGCGCAAGTTCCTCGCCGGCGTCGAGGCCCAGTTCGACAGCGAGGCCGCCTATTCCAACATCAAGGAAGCGGTCGGCAAACAGGGCGTCATCTTTGTCGGCAGCACCGAGGGGCTCATGAAGCACCCGGAGATCTTCCGCAAGTTCTTCGGCAAGGTCATCCCCACCGGCGACAACAAGTTCAGCGCCCTCAACAGCGCCGTCTTTTCCGGCGGCTCCTTCATCTACGTGCCGCCCGGGGTCAAGGTGAAGCACCCGCTCCAAGCCTACTTCCGCATCAACGCGGAAAACTTCGGCCAGTTCGAGCGCACCCTCATCATCGCCGACGAAGGCTCCGAGGTCACCTACATGGAGGGCTGCACCGCCCCGAAGTTCGGCACCGCCACCCTCCACAGCGCGGTCGTCGAGCTGGTCGCCCTCAAGGGGGCCAAGATCGAGTACATCACCGTGCAGAACTGGTCCGCCAATGTCTTCAACCTCGTCACCAAGCGGGCCATGGCCGAGGAAGAGGCGGTCGTGAAGTGGATCGACTGCAATATCGGCTCCCGCCTCACCATGAAGTACCCGGGCGTCGTCCTCAAGGGCCGCAAGGCCCGCGGTGAGGTCCTTTCCATCGCCCTCGCCAATGACGGCCAGCACCAGGACACCGGCGCCAAGATGATCCACGCCGCCGACGAGACCACCAGCAACATCATCTCCAAGTCCATCAGCATCGGCCAGGGCCGCTCCTCTTACCGGGGCATGGTCCACATCCCCAAGCACCTCTCGGGCTGCAAGAACAACACCGAGTGCGACGCCCTCCTCATCAACACCAACTCCCGGACCGACACTTACCCGGCCATCACCGTGCGCGGCAACCGCAACTCCGTCCAGCACGAGGCCTCCGTCAGCAAGGTCAGCGCCGACCAGATCTTCTACATGCAGCAGCGCGGCCTCTCCGAAGCCGAGGCCATGAGCCTGAGCGTCAATGGCTTCGTCAACGACCTCACCCGCCAATTCCCGATGGAGTACAGTGTCGAACTCAAGCGCCTCATCGACCTGGAGATGGAAGGCTCCGTCGGCTGATTTCTGTATCCAACCGTTCGCTACTGTTCGCTTTCAACCATGTCATCCACTTTGCAAGCACCCGCAACCGGCGCCACCCCGGCTTCCCTCGAGGCCGCCTTCGCCCGCCACCTTGAGGAATGCCGCCAACTGCCGGACTGGTGGCTGGAGATGAAACGCTCCGCCTTCGAGCGCTACCGCTCCCTCCCGATGCCGTCCCGCAAGGATCAGTCCTGGCGCTTCTCGCGCCTGCGCGGTCTGGAGTTGGACCGCTTCGACTTCAACTCCACCACCCCCGCGGCCGACCACGCCGGCCTCATCGCGCGTTCCAACCTCGTCTCCCGCACCGCCGGGAGCATGGTCTTCAGCGACGACCGGCTCATCCACAACCAACCGGTCGCGGCCGAACTCGCCGCCCAAGGTGTCGTCTGGGAACCGATCGCCGACGCCCTCCAGCAGCACCGCGAGCTCCTCCAGGAGTACTTCATGGCCCAGGATCCGCGGCTCGGTTCGGAGAAATTCGCCGCCCTTCACACCGCCTTCGTCAACGCCGGCTGCCTTCTCTACATCCCCAAAGGCGTCGAGGTCGAGCTTCCGTTCATCGCCTACCACTGGGCCTCCGTCGCCGGCGGCACCGTCCTCCCCCACACCCTCGTCATCGCCGAGGAAAGCGCCCGCCTCACCCTCGTGGACGCTTTCTTCGCCGCCGACCGCTCCGCACCCCACTTCGCCTGCGGCTTCAACCACATCTTCGCCGGCGACAACGCCGAGGTCCAATACTACTCCCTCCAGGACTGGAGCCGCCGGGCCGTCGGCTTCCAGATCAACTCCCTCGTCACCGGACGCGACGCCCGCATCAAGTCCCTCGGCATCAACACCGGCTGCTCCCACTTCCGCGGCGAGCACCAGAGCCTCCTCCAAGGCGCCGGCTCCCATGTCGACATGTTCTCGCTCAGCGTCGCCAGCGGCGAGCAGGAGATGGACCAACGCACCCTCCAACGCCACCTCGCCCCCAACGCCACTTCCGACCTCCTCTTCAAAAACGCCCTCAGCGATGCCTCCCGCACCATCTTCTCCGGGCTCATCGAGGTCGCCGAGGCCGCCCAGCAGACCGACGCCTACCAGACCAACCGCAATCTTCTCCTCAGCCCCGAAGCCGAGGCCAACTCCCTCCCCGGCCTCGAGATCCACGCCAACGACGTCAAATGCAGCCACGGCGCCACCACCGGCCAGATCGACGAGTCGGAGATGTTCTACATGCTCTCCCGCGGCATCCCCCTGAACAAGGCCCGCGAGCTGCTCGTCTTTGGCTTCTTCGAGGAGGTCATCGGCAACATCGATGAAGATGAAATGGCCGACAACGTGCGCGCCTTGATCGAAAGAAAATTCCACGAAGACGCTTCCGCCCAATGAACGCCGTCAGCGATCACACCCTCACCCGCGACTGCGACGCCATCGCCATCCCCGGCGGAGAATCGGTCAGCCTCCCCGCCGGCAGCCGCGTCTCCGTCACCCAGACCCTCGGCGGCTCGTTCACCGTCATCACCGATTTCGGCCTCGCCCGCATCGCCGGCCAGGACGCCGACGCCCTCGGCCTCGAACCACCGGAGGAATCCGCCGCCCCCCCGGCCGCCGCCGGAGAAGGCCCGCCCACCCCCGAGGCCGTCTGGGACCAGCTCCGCACCGTCTACGACCCGGAGATCCCGGTCAACATCGTCGACCTCGGTCTTGTCTACTCGCTCGATATCCAACCCACGGATACCGGCGGCCACAAGGTCGAGGTCCAGATGACCCTCACCGCTCCGGGCTGCGGCATGGGCCCGGCCATCGCCGCGGATGCGAAGTCGAAAATCCTCGTCATCCCAGGCGTCACCGAGGCCGAAGTCCACCTCGTCTGGGATCCGCCCTGGAACCAGAACATGATCAGTGAAGAGGGCAAGATGAAGCTCGGGCTGATCTGATCGACCCCGCTCAGAGTTGCGGGAAGGTCAGCCCGAAACGCTCGCACAGCCCCGGCACACTGCCGAAATCCATCTCGAGTTCGTAGCGCCGGTTCAGCTCCGCGAACTTCTCCAAGTCCCCCCAGGCCGCCGCCACTTCCCGGAAATAGTTTTCAAACCCTCCGGGTGAGATCACTTCGATGATCTCACAGGGCGTGTCCCCGGCGTTCCAAAAGGTGTGCCATTCGCCCCGCGGCTTAAACACCCATGATCCCGGGCCGGCTGTAACCACGTGGTCGCCCAGCAGCGCCCCGAGGGTCCCGGTCAGGACATAGGAATACTCGTCCTCCCGGTGGTGCCGGTGCAACGGCGCCGCCAAGGCCCGCGGCGCCATCGGATGATGCACGATGGAAAACCGGCCCCCGCTCTCCCCGCCATCGATCCGCCAATGCACGCCGAGCCCGCCCAGATCATAGCGGGCGCCCGTCTCCGCCGGTCGTACCACCGGCCCGCCGGAGCCTCCCGGACCCGCCGGAAAGGCCTCCAGGACGCTCCGCGGCACCCCTGCGGCCGTTGCTTTACTCGATGTGTTAGGTTGCTTGGTTTCATTCATTGTAGTAAACATTGGTGTTTAATGAAAATCCGAAAAAACCGTTCCGGTTTGGCCTTGTCAATATTTTGTTGAACAAAATTGTTTATTGAAATGAAGGCCCAAAAACGCTCCTACCGCATGCGCGCCCGCCGCGACCAGTTGGAAGATACGCGCACCCGCATCGTCGATGCGGTCGTCTCCCTGCACGAGGAATGCGGTCCCCGCCACACCACCGTGAGCGAGATCGCCCGCCGGGCCGGCGTCGAGCGACTGACCGTCTACCGCCACCTGCCCGATGAAGCGGCCCAGTTCCAGGCCTGCTCCCACCGCTTTCTCGAAAAGAATCCTCCGCCGGATCCCGCCACCTGGACCGGCCTGCCCGATCCCGAACAACGGCTGCTCACCGCCCTCGGCGCACTCTACACCTACTTCGGCCGCACCCGCAGGATGTTGGCCAACATTCACCGCGACGCCCCCGATTATCCCGTGCTGCGGGAAATCCTGGCCGGATTCGAAGCCTACTTGGGCGGCATCGCCGATGACCTCGCCCGTCCCGCCCGCGGCGGTCGTGCGTCCCGCCGCCGCACCGCCGTGCTCCGGCATGCCGTCCGTTTCGAGACCTGGCGCTCCTTCGAAGCGGATGGAGTCGACGACGCCACCAAGGCCGGCCTCATCCGCAGCTGGCTTCAGTCGCTCTGATGCAAGCTCCGCTCCTCTTTCCGGGCTTCAGCCCCCGAGCCCGGCCAGAAAAGCGCTCACTGCATCCCGGTATGTCCAGGCGACATGTCCCAGGCAATACACGCCGATGAGCGGAAAACCCAGCACCATCGTTTTCTCCAGAGACTTCATCCACTCCCCTTCCGGCACACCGGCATCGCTCGGGTTCAAGGGATTGTAATGAACCTCAAGTTGCTGGCCGACCGGATTGATGATCCATGTCGCCCCGGTATCTGAGATGCACTGGTAATCGCGGCCCTCCACCGCAAAGGCCACGACCGCATGTTGAGTGCTGGCATGATTGGAGTGGTAAGTGGTTGAGTTGCGGCGCCACTCATGGCCGACCACCCGGCCGGTGACCCTGCCGGTGCGGTCCTGTTTTTTCCGCAGTGAACGGCGGAGGTCAAAGGGTGCATAAAAACAAACCAGTCCGAAGACGATCATGAAGAGGTGGACGTTTTCCATCTGCTGCCGGAGGTGATGCGTGGCGGGGAAACGCCTCCCGTGGCCATCGGCAAAAACGACGTCTTCTTGAACCGCCACTCTCTGCCGCCGCCGTCAGAAACGGCGTGCGCCGCCGCCCTTGCTCACTCCTGCAGGGTAGCTTCGATGAAACGAAGGTCATCCTCGGAAAGCTGGCGACGCCCACCGGCGAGGTTGCACTCCACCTGGCGCCGATTGCGGAAGCCCGGGATCACGCAGGCCACCTTTGGAAATTCCAGTACATAGCGGAGGGCGACCGAGGCCAGATCCTCGGTCGTTTCGCCGAAGCGCTCCTTCAACCGGGCCAGTTTCGGCTTCAGGGCCGCGAGGGCCTCCGCTCCGAAAGCGGCGTTGTCCCTGCGGTTGTCGCCCGGCTCGAAGGAGGGCGGCCGCGCCGGATCGAACTTGTCCAGCAGCCGGGCCTGCGCCAGCGGCGAAAACGCCACGAAGCTCATCCCATGCTCCTCCAGCAGCCGCGATACCCGCGAGCCGGGCCGCACAAACCGCGGATCGAGCGCATGAGCCCAGCTTTGCAGGACCGCCGGCCGCACCACCGGCACCGCCCGCTCGAAGTCCGCTTCGCTGTAGGCGCTCTGCCCTTTCACCCGTACTTTGCCCTCGCGCACGAGATCATCCATCACCGCCGCCGCCGCTTCCAGCAACTCGCCCTTTGCTCCGAAGTCGCCATGGTGGAAGTAATAAAGGTCAATGTAGTCCCGCCCGAGGTTGATCAGGCTCTGCTCGCACTGGTGGCGGATGTGGACCGGCTCATAGGCGTGCCCCGCCGTGCCTTTGAAGTGACCCATCTTGGTCGCGATGACGAAGTCCTCCGACTTCAGCCCCAGCCGCCGCAGCACCCGCCGCAGCATCCGCTCGGCCCGGCCGTTGCCGTAAACATCGGCGTTGTCGAAGTGATTGACCCCCGCATCAACCGCCGCCTTGACCGCCTCGGCAATCTCGTCCTCGTCCACATTGGCCCAGCCATTGGGCTTGCCGTCGACCCAGTTGAGGCCGCCCATCGTCCAACAGCCGAGGCTGATTTCCGAGACTTTCAGATCAGACGTTCCAAGCTTGCGGTAGTCCATGGCCGCAGCCTGCAACCAGGGCGCGTGGCCTGTCCAGCGGATTGACCGCCGCCCCTAACTGTCCTCGACGGTGAAGCCGATCTTCAATCCCACCTGGTAGTGGGCGACTTTCTGGTTTTCGAGGTGCCCTCGGATCTCCGTGACTTCGAACCACCGCATGTTCTTCACGGACTTGGCCGCGCGGGCGATGGCGTTTTCGATCGCTTTCTCCAGAGACTCCGGGGAAGAGCCGACCAACTCGATTTTTTTATAGATGTGATCACTCATGGCAGCACGGACCCTACCGCGGCCCCTCCCACAGTGCAATCACGCACCTCATTGCCACGGTTCGACCCACCCGGCCCCGATCCCTCACTCGCAGCGGTTGCCTTCCGCGACCGTACCTTCGCCTTGAACCTCGAGGCAGTTGCGGTTGCCGCGAAGGTCGTTGTTGAGGATGCGGTTGCCGTGGGTGCGGGGCAAGGTCTCGCGGATGCCCCAAGGGCAACCCATGATGCGCAGGTTCTGCACCGTGACCTTGGACGAGGGGTGATGGTCGCTCCCCGGTCCCTGCCCGAGCCGCCGGGAGTTGATCCGCACTCCCTCCGCACCACAGTCCACGATCGTGCCGCCGTGCACGACGAAGTTTTCGGTGTCCTCGATCAGCATGCCATGTCCGGTCGAGCGGGCGATCTCCACTTCATGGATGGTGATGCCCTGGCTGCCCGAAACGGTGAAAACACCCCGGCCGCACTCCACGGCCACCACCCGCCGCACCTCGATGTTGGGGCCCGCGTCGTTGGCGGTGCGAAAGCCGGCATAGCCGCCGCCGGGGTTCGCCCGCCAGGCGTCGACGAGGTCGATTTTGGCGTTCCGGGTCTGGTTCAGCAAGAGCCCCGCGTAGCCGGTGTTGCGGGTGGTGATGGTGGTCACGGTGAGGCCGTCGGTGCGCCAGAGTTCCACGCCGTGGCCGCGGGTGTTGGCCACGTAGATGTTATCGAGGACAAAATCGCGGTTCCACTCGCCGCTCCAGGGCGCATCGCCGCCCTCCGTCCGGATGCCGGCCCCGCCCCGGCTTTCCGGGTCACCTTCCAGGCCCAACTCCAAACGCAGGTTGGCAAGGACCACCTCCTGGCAACCCTTCATGAAAATCCCGAAACGGGGAGTCCCGGTGATCCTGAGGTTCCGCACCTCGATGCGGCGCGCATCCCGCGCCCGCAGGGGAACGACGCGCTCGCCTTCCTCCACATGGAGGGTGTGCCCGTGGAAGTTGAGAACGGTATGGGAGGGGATTTCGATCGAGACCAGTTCGGGCATGGGATCAGGAAGGAGGACCGCTCCGGAAGCCCGTACGTGGACGGTCTCCTTGTGCTCGCGCCCGGGGGTCAGTCCATTCACCGCCGCCTGGATCGCGGCCACCATATCCGGCCCGCGGTAGACCTCCGCCCCCTCGACCTTCGATTGCCAGGTGTCATCCACCCGCACGACTTCGCCTTCGCGGGCCGCGCTCGCCGCCACCAGGCAGCCCAGGATGGGCAGAAGGGCAGCACGCAGACGGCCGTGTGAGGGCACGCCTCGAGCGGCATTTGGGAAAGTGGAGGAGATGGTGGGTGGCGTCATGATTCGATGGCTTGGGGGTTAAAGGTCCGACCGCACGCAAAGTGCCCGGTTCGTTTCCACCCTCGCCCTTCACCGGCGCACTTCAACCCGCCCGGTTTCGGACTGTCCGATCGCCCGCGGGCGAAGCCTCTCCTCTCCGCCCGCGCAGCGCCCCTCCGCCACCTTCTCGGCCCAGACCGCCCGCCCCGCCATCATCAGCGCTTGCCTTCTCCGCTGCCTGCCTCCTATCCAATCCAGCCATGAACGCCCACCCGACCAGCGAACGTCCCCGCATCATCGTCACCACCGACGGCGAGGTCGACGACAAGACCTCGTTTGTCCGCTTTCTCCTCTATACCAGCGACTTTGATGTCGCCGGACTCATTTACACCAACTCCCGCTGGCATCCGCGGGGCAATGGCGTGCGCTGGATGCACGATCTGATCGACGTTTACGAGACCATCCGCCCCAACCTCGCGGTCCACCACCCGCATTTCCCCTCCGCCGACCAACTCCGCTCCGTCCTTGCCGTGGGCCAGAACGACCATGTCGGACTCGCCGGCGTCGGCGAGGCCATGGACACGCCCGGCTCGGACCGCATCGTGGACGTCCTCCTCGATGAGGATCCCCGCCCGGTCTGGATCCAAGCCTGGGGTGGCCTTAACACCATCGCCCAGGCCTTTCACCGCCTCCGCCGCTCCCATCCCGGCGAGTGGGAGCGCGCCGCGGCCAAGGCCCGGATCTACGCCATCGCCGAGCAGGACGACCTCCGCTCCTGGATGGAACGGGAAGCGCCGGAGGTGCTCTACATCCTCAATCAGACCCAGTTCTGGCGGGTCATCGCCTACGCCCAGGACCGGAAAAACCCGCTCGCGGACGACGCCATCTACCGCCGCGAGTGGATCGACCAGCATGTCCGCCGCCATCTTCCGCTTGGCCTGCATTACCTTCGGCCGGTCCAGGAGGAAGGCGATTCACCGGCCTTCTTCCACGTCATCGACACCGGCCTGCGCAGCACCGAATGCCCCGCCTGGGGCGGCTGGGGCGGCCGTTTCGAGCGCACCGGCCCGGGCAATCTCTGGACCGATGCGGCTGACGACGGCGACCGGACCAAACCGCTTTGGCGCTTCATTATCCCACTCTCCGAAGACTTCGCCGCCCGCATGCGGTGGACTGTGGCCGATCGTTTCGAGGAGGCCAACCACCCGCCCATCGTCCGCCTCGCCCATGACACAAATCTCAGGGCCCGACCCGGTGAAACGCTCGTCCTCGACGCCTCCCCGTCCTCCGATCCCGACGGCGACGAACTCGACTTCTGTTGGTGGCACTACCGCGAGGCCGGAAGCTTCATCCGGCCGGTCAACATCCTTGACGCCCGAAGTCCCCGTGCCTCGGTGGTCATTCCCACCGGTGCCGCCGGCACCATCCTGCACCTAATCTGCGAGGTCCGGGACCGGGCCGCCCTTGCCATGACCCGCTACCGCCGCGTCGTTGTGGAAGTAGACTGAGCTTCGCCCGCCTCCAACAAACGCAGGGCCGCCTCCGCGACCGGCAGCTCACCCGATAGGACGGCCGTTTCCAGCGTCTTCCATTCCGACGCGACCGCTCCCCGGGAGAAAAACCGCTCCTCCAGCGCTTCCCGGACCAATCGCCGCAACCAGTCGAGATTCTGCTCGGAACGCCGGCGTTCAAACTGTCCCGAGGCGCGAACGGCTTCGGAAAAACGTTCAATGCAGTCCGCCACTTCCCCGACACCTTCACCGGTCAGCGCGGAGCAGGTCAAAGCGGTCGTCTTCCAACCCGGTGTCGCCGGCTGGAGGTAACGCAGGACGGCGGCGGTCTCGCGGCAGGTCCGCCGGGCCGCCTCACGGTTGGCGCCATCGGCCTTGGTCACGGCGAGAATATCGGCCAGTTCCATGATGCCCCGCTTCACACCCTGGAGCTCATCGCCCGCTCCGGTGATGAGCAGCAGCAGAAAGCAATCCACCATTGAGCGCACCAGCGTCTCCGCCTGCCCCACGCCGACGGTCTCCACCAGCACGCGGTCAAAACCGGCCGCCTCGCAGAGCAGGATGGTTTCCCGGCTCTTGCGCCCCACCCCGCCGAGGCTCCCCCCAGAGGGAGAAGGACGGATAAACGCCTCCGGCCGCCGCGAAAGCTTTTCCATGCGCGTCTTGTCGCCCAGGATGCTGCCACGCGTCAAGGTGCTGCTCGGGTCCACCGCCAGCACCGCGACGCGGTGGCCGCGGTCGCACAGCAGGTTGCCGAAGGCCTCGATGAATGTGCTTTTGCCAACACCGGGGATGCCGGTGATGCCGATCCGCAACGCCGCCCCGGCATGGGGTGCCAACAGCCGCACCAGCTCGCGGGCCTCCTCCTGATGGCGCGGGGCATTGCTCTCCACCAAGGTGATGGCCCGGGCCAGCCGGGTCGGGTCGCGTTCCCGCACCCCTTCCGCCAACTCCGCCACCGAATGGCGCCCGGCCCGCCGACCGCCCGCCCGCATCGCACCCGCCGCTGTCGTGGCGGCCCGGATACGAACGGCAAATTCGGGGCCCGCATCGGCGGGCGCCCACTCCGGAAGCCGGTCCTTGGAGCTCATCCCGCAGACCCTGCGTCAACCCCGCGCCCGGCGCGGGGGGGGGGGGGGGGGGCGGGGGGGGCGGGGCGCGGGGCGGGGGCGGGGGGGGGGGGCGGG
>REEB01000062.1 GCA_007695295.1 Puniceicoccaceae bacterium | reverse complement strand
CGGTGGCGGCGGCGGGGCGGACCGGGTCGGGGGCGGTGCGCGGCGCCGGTGTCGAGGCCGGCTGGGGAGGCGCGGTCTC
Source organism: Puniceicoccaceae bacterium (assembly GCA_007695295.1). GTDB lineage: Bacteria > Verrucomicrobiota > Verrucomicrobiia > Opitutales > Opitutaceae > REEB01. The sequence continues at coordinate 23,464 of REEB01000062.1, read as the reverse complement.
GGTCTGCGGTGCCGGCGGCGGGGTGACGACGGCGGCGGGTGGTTCTGTGGCCGATGGAGAGGTGGCCTGGGGCAGGCGGATGGGCTCCGCCGAAGATTCAGCGGCCGCGGGTGCCGGGGCGGATTCGACCGGCGCCGCTCGTACGACAGGCGGTGGATAGGACGCGGCGGGAGCGGCGAAGATCCAGCGCAGGCCAAAGAAGGCGGCGCCAAGGACGAGGACAAACGCGGCGGTGAGGGCGGCGTAGAGGAGGATGGCCTCATTGGAGACCCGGGGGACGGGGCGGGAGCGCACCCGCATGCCCGGAGCGACGGGCTGGGCCGGGCTGCCGGCGGCGGAGGCGGCCGAGGCCTGCCGGCTTTGGGCTTTTTTGAGGGCTTCGTTGATCAGGCTCATGGCTGGCGGGTCGGAGGATTCAGTAACGCGTGATACTGCGGTGTTCCTTGAGCACGCGGCGGACATCCCAGAAGTCGACTGACTCCGACTCGCGGATGAAAGCCGAGAGGAGCACCTTGTCGCAGAGGGTGTTGACGATGCGGGGGATGCCCTTGCTGGCGCGGTGGATCATGCGGAGGGCCCAGCGGCTGAACTGGGGCACGCCACGGCTGCCGGCGAGGGAGAGCCGGTGGTGGATGTACTGTTCGGTCTGTGAAAAATTGAGCGGTTTGAGTTCGTAATACACGAGGATGCGCTGGCGAAGCTGGCGGAGATCCTTGCGGCCGAGGAGTTTTTTCAACTCGGGCTGGCCGATGAGCACGATCTGGAGGAGCTTCTGCTTGTCGGTTTCGAGATTGGAGAGGAGCCGGAGTTGCTCGAGCAGTTCGAAAGAAAGATTCTGGGATTCGTCAATGATGAGGACGATGTCCCGTCCCTGCTCGATTTTTTCGAGGAGGATCTGCTCGACCTGGGCGACGAGATCGCTGCGGGAACGGCTGTTGGAGGGGGCTCCGAGTTCCTTGAGGATCGCCTTGAGGAGCTGGGTCTCGGTGATGCGCGGATTGAGGATGAGAGCGGTGTCGCAATTGGTATCGTTTTCCAAGTCGTTGAGAAAGTAGCGGCAGAGGGTGGTTTTCCCGCAGCCGACCTCACCGACGAGGACGATGAAGCCCTTTTTCTGGGAAATCCCGTAGCGCAGGTGCTGGATGGCCTCCTGGTGGGTGGGACTCAGATAAAGGAACTTGGGATCCGGAGTGATGTTGAACGGCATCTCCGAGAACCCGAAAAACTCCTGATACATAGGTAGAAGCAAATTGGGACGGGCTGGTCAGGCGGGTTAAAAAAGCCTTTTCATGCGGTTGGAAAGTGATTACGGCAATAGAGGAAATCCTCCATCATGTCTATCGGGCGGATCATACTGATACTTTACGTAATTCTGCTGGCGGCCGTTTGTGTCGCCTGCGGCACGGTGGTGTGGCAGAATCACCGGGCTTACGTGGTGCAGCAAGAGCGGGAGGAGGTGGCCCGGGCGGAGCTGGCCCGGATGGAGCAGCGCTTGGCGGAGAGCGAGGACCGGTTGGCCCGGTTGCACAACGACCCGGAGTTTATCGAGCGGGAGATCCGCAAACACCTGCGCTATGCCCGGCCGGATGAGGCGATTTTCCGCTTCGAAGACTGAAGGCGGGGGACGGCGGGGGCCGGGGCCGGGGTTTCGGATTGGCCCTGAACGTTTGGGTGGCAGGATGACTTACTCATGGAAACTTCCACGGATGTGAAACGACTGCGGGAGGCGTTCCGCGCCGCCGGCCAGGAGCAGGTCTTCCGTTTCTGGGATGGACTGAACGCGGAGGAACGGGCCCAACTGGCCGCGGAGGCCGCCGAGGTGGACTTGGATGAAGTGGCCCACTTGGTGAAAACCCTGGTGCTCAAAACGCCGGTGGCGATGGATGATTTCTCCGGTTTGGCCCCTGCGCCGGTCATCGCCCTGCCCGAGCATGGGGGTAACGAGGCGGAATGGGCCGAGGCCAAACTGGCCGGTGAAGAGGCCCTGCGGGCGGGCAAAGTGGCCGCCTTCACCGTCGCGGGCGGTCAGGGCACGCGGCTTGGCTTTGCCGGCCCGAAAGGGCTCTACCCTGCGACGCCCGTGAAGGAGAAATCCCTCTTTCAGGTCTTTGCCGAGAAGCTGCGGTCGGCGGAGCGCCGCTACGGCTGCCGGCTGCCGTGGCTGATCATGACCAGCCACCTCAACCACGAGGAAACGGAAGCCTTTTTCCGGAAGAACCGGTATTTCGGACTGGACGCGGAGCAGGTCCGGTTTTTCCGCCAGGGACGTATGCCGGCGGTCGACTTCGAGGGGCGCATCCTGCTCGCGGGCAGGGCGTCGATTGCCCTCAGTCCGGATGGTCACGGTGGTTCCTTGCGGGCGTTGAAGGTGAGCGGATCGTTGGACTGGCTGGAGTCGCTCGGGATCGAGGTGATCAGCTATTTCCAAGTCGACAATCCGTTGGTGCAGTGCATCGACCCGGAGTTCATCGGGTTTCACCTCCGGAGCGGTTCGGAGATGTCGAGCAAGATGATCCCGAAGGCCTATCCGGATGAAAAAGTGGGCAACTTCTGCCTGCACCACGGCAAGCTGGTTGTAATCGAATACAGCGATCTGCCCAAGGCCCTGGAGCAGCGCACGGAGCCGGACGGATCGCTTAGCTTCCGGGCGGGGAGCATCGCCATTCACCTGCTCTCGACGCGCTTTGTGCGGTCCATCGGAGGGGGCAAACCCGGGTTGGTGCTGCCCTTTCACCGGGCGAACAAAAAAGTCGAAACGGTCGATGACGCGGGCAAGCCGTTGGTTCCCGCGGATCCCAATGGGATCAAGTTTGAGCTGTTTGTCTTCGATGCCCTGCCCTTTGCCCAAAACCCCATCGTGGTGGAGACGGCCCGGGAGCGGGAGTTCAGTCCGATCAAAAACAAGGAAGGGGTGGACTCGGCGGAGAGTTCGCGCCGCGACCAGGTGCGGCTGTTTGCGCGTTGGCTGCGGCTGGCGGGGGTCGATGTGCGAAGCGACGCCGCGGGCGAACCCACTCTTCAGATCGAAGTCTCGCCCCTTTTTGCGACCTCGGAATCCGAGTTTTTGGAGCGGTGGCAAGGGCTGGAAACCAAGCCGGCGGTGACCGATCCCTTCTACTTGGAGTGATCCGCCCTGCGCCCGGAAGGTGCGGTCAGTGGCCGGGCTGTTACCCGGTGGGATCGGATTAGAAGCCCTGCTTATGAATGGGCGGACCGCTCAAATTTGCGGTCGGGCAAGGTTGCGGCGCAGAGATGACGGCATAATTTGAGACATGTCCTCCAACACGCCACAGGTGGTTGTCGTTGAAGACGAGCCGGAGCTGCGTGAACTGCTGATAGCCTTTCTCGAGATCTGCGGCTGTGAACCGAAGGTGTTTGCCGATGGCACGGACTTTTTCCGGCATCTCAATGGACGCCCCGCCGGTCCGGATTTGGCGGTGGTGGATCTGACCCTGCCCGGCCTTTCGGGGCGCGATCTGATCAATCTTCTGCAGGCGCGGTTTCCGGAGCTGCCGCTGCTGGTGATCAGCGGGATGAGCGAGCGGGATGTGGAGGCGCTTCTGGCGGGCTGCGAGCGGTGCGCCTATCTGGCCAAGCCCTTTGGTCTGGACAGCTTTCGGGACACGGTTTCGGGGTTGCTGAAGGCCTGGCCAGGGTATTCGAAATCCCCGGCGGCCGGTGCGGCTACTCGACGGTGACGGACTTGGCAAGGTTGCGCGGCTTGTCCACATCGCAGCCGCGGTTGACTGCGATGTAGTAACTGAGCAGTTGCAGCGGGATGGCGGCGATGACCGGCAGGACCGGTTCCGGGCAGGCCGGGAGAATGATGTGCTCGTCGGCGAGGCCGTCCGGGATGGGGGCGTCGGCGGTGGAGATGAGAATGACCGGCGCCCCCCGGGCCTTGACCTCCTGTACATTGGAAAGGACCTTGGGCAGGACCTCGTCATTGGGTGCGAGAAAGAGGCACGGGCACTGGGGGCCGACGAGGGCGATGGGGCCGTGTTTGAGTTCCGCGGCGGGGTAGCCCTCGGCATGGATGTAGGCGATTTCCTTGAGCTTGAGAGCTCCCTCGAGGGCGAGGGGAAACATCTGCTGCCGGCCGAGGAAGAGCATGTCATCAAAGTGGGTAAAGCGGTCCGCGACCGAGCGGATGGCGGGGGCGAGGTCCAGTGCCTGCCGGGCGAGCCCGGGGGCGCGGCGCAGACCCGCGACCAGCCGGCAACCCTCGGTGAAGGACAAGTCGCGCATGCGCCCGAGGTAAACCGCAAGCATGGCGGCGAGCATCAGGTGGGAGGTGAAGGCCTTGGTGGAGGCCACCCCGATCTCGGGTCCGGCGTGCTGGTAGATGCCGCCTTCGGCCTCCCGGGCGATGGTGGAGCCGACGCTGTTGACGATGGCGAGCACGCGGTAGCCCTTGGCGAGGGCTTCGCGGAGGGCGGCGAGCGTGTCGATGGTTTCCCCGGACTGGCTGAGGACAAAAACGAGCGTATCCTTGGCGAGGGGGGCGTTGCGGTAGCGGAACTCGGAAGCGTATTCCACATCGACCGGGATGCGGGCGTAGCGCTCGATGAGGTAACGTGCGGAGAGGCAGGCGTGCCAGGCGGAGCCGCAGCCGCAGAAGAGGAGGCGGTCGATGCGGCGCAGTTCGGGAGGGGTGAGGTTGAGGCCGCCGAATTTCGGGCTGCTTTCGTCGTCGGCGAAGCGGCCGCGCATGGCGTTTTCGAGGGCGGCGGGCTGCTCGAAAATCTCCTTTTCCATGAAGTGGGAGAAGTCGCCCTTTTCGGTGTCCTCGACGGACCAGGCGATTTTGGAAACGACGGCGGAGACGGACTGGCGGCTGATGGTGGAGAGCGAAAACCGGTCCGGGGTGAGGTGGACGACCTCGCGGTCCTTCAGGTAGACGACGTTGCGGGTGGAGCTGACGAGGGCGGCGGCGTCGCTGGCGAGGAGGTGTTCGCCGGCGCCGACCCCGAGGATGAGCGGCGAGCCGAGACGCGCTCCGATGATGTGGCCGGGCGCCTCGCGGCAGAGTGCGGCGATGCCGTAAGTGCCCTGGACGCGGCCGAGGGCGAGCCGGACGGCCTCGGTGAAGCGGTCAACCGGATTGCCTTCGTCGAGGCCCCGGTAAAGGAGGGCGATGAGATTGGCGAGAACCTCGGTGTCGGTCTCGGAAACAAAAGAAAACTTCTCCGCAAGAAGGACCTCGCGAAGGGCGAGGTGGTTTTCGATGACCCCGTTGTGGACGAGGGCGATGCAGCCGTCGGAGCTGAGGTGGGGATGGGCGTTGGCTTCCGTGACGGCGCCGTGGGTGGCCCAGCGGGTGTGGCTGATGCCGCAAGTGGCGGGAAGGCTGGACGGGGCGACCTTGTCGGCGAGGGCGGAGACGCGCCCGGCTTCCCGGACACAGGTGAAGCCCGCGCCGGATGAAACGGCCAGGCCGGCCGAGTCGTAGCCCCGGTATTCGAGGCGGCGCAACCCATCGAGGAGGATGGGCGCGGCAGGTCTCTCACCCGTGTAACCAATTATACCACACATTTTTAAGATTTAGGGTTGTTGATGAAAGAGGTCGCACCTAGCATGGCAAGGTCGATAGTCCTCGAAGCAAATGAGCAGCTCCCCAAATGTAGTTGCCGTGATCATGGGCGGAGGTCGAGGCTCCCGGCTGTATCCTCTGACCCAAGAGCGCTGCAAACCTGCCGTGCCACTGGCGGCCAAGTTCCGCCTGGTGGATATTCCGATCTCGAATTGCCTCAATTCGGGCATCAACCGGATTTTTCTCCTCACTCAGTTCAACACCGCTTCCCTTCACCGGCACATCCAGGACACCTACCGGTTCGATCCGTTCACCGGCGGCATGCTGGACATCCTTTCGGCGGAGCAGACGGAGCGGGGCGACAACTGGTACCAGGGCACGGCCGATGCGGTGCGGCAAAACCTGCACCATTTCGCGGACTACAATCATGACTTGGTGTTGATCCTTTCCGGTGACCAGTTGTACCGGATGGACTACCGGCGGATCATCCAACAGCACCTCGAGACCAAGGCGGAGGTGACGATTGCGGCCCTGCCGGTGCCGGTCTCGAAAGTGGAGGGCTTGGGCCTGATGCGGGTGCAGGACAATCTCGAAATCAGCGAGTTCGTCGAAAAGCCGAAGGATCCGAAGATCATCGAAGGGTTGGCGATCAGTGATGGATTGAGCAGCCAGCTTGATGCGAAGCAGACCGAGCCCTGCTGCCTGGCCTCGATGGGGATTTACCTCTTCAACCGCTCCACCTTGGTGCGCTCGTTGGAGAACACCATGACGGACTTCGGCAAGGAGATCATCCCCGGGCTGCTGGGCAGATCGCGGCTCAACGCCTTCATCTTCGAAGGCTACTGGGAAGACATCGGGACCGTGCGGGCTTTTTTCGAGGCCAATCTCCAGCTCACCGATCCGTTGCCTCCCTTCAATTTCTTTCTGCCCGGCCAGCCCATCTACACCCATCCCCGTTACCTGCCGGCGTCGAAGATCAACCGCTGCTCGATCAACCACGTGATCGTCGGCGATGGTTGCATCGTGACCGACTCCTATCTGCGCCGCTGCGTGATCGGGGTGCGTTCGGTGCTGCGGGAAGGCGCGCGGTTGGAAAACGTGGTCATGATGGGGGCCGACTATTTTGAGAGCGACGAAATGCTGGCGGAAAACCTCCGCCGGGGACGGCCGGACATCGGCATCGGCGCCAACTGCGTCATCCGCAATGCCATCATCGACAAAAACGCCCGGATCGGAAACAATGTCGTGCTCGATCCGGCCGGCAAGCCGGCCGACTACGAAGCGATGGGTCTTTATATCCGCGACGGTGTGCTGATTGCCCCCAAGGGTGCGATCGTGGCGGACAATACGGTCTTTTAACCCCAACGAGCCGGCCTTCGGAAACAATCCCCTTTCCTCCCATGAAAAAACTTCTGGTTTGCACCGACGGTTCCCGCTACGGCCAGGTCTGTTGCGAATACGCGGCTTGGTGGGCCGCCCGCGCCGGCGCTGCGGTCGAGATTCTGTATGTCACCGATCTGAGGCAGTTTGAGGTGCCGCTGGTGGCGGACCTCAGCGGGAGCCTCGGCATCCAGCCCTACCAGGCCGTTCTGGGCCAGCTCCAGGAACTGGAAAACCAAAAAGCCTCGCTCATCCTCGACGACGCACGCGGCATTTTCGAACGGGCCGGCTTCAAAGGTGCGCTCAAAGTCACCCACAAGCTCGGCCTGCTGGTGGACACGCTGAAAGGCGAGAATTCCGACTGCGACCTCATCCTGATGGGCAAGCGAGGTGAGAACGCCAACTTTGCCACCGAGCACCTCGGCTCGAGCATGGAACGGGTCGTGCGGTCGACCGCCAAGCCCTGCCTCGTGACCTCGCGCAGCTTTCGCGATCTGCGCAAGATTCTGCTGGCCTTCGACGGCGGAAGCAGCGCGGTCAAGGCGGTGCGATTCGTCGCCGAGTCCCCGGTCTTCAAAGACCTCGAGATTCACTTGGTGACGGTGGCCGCGGGAGAAGAGGAAGATGCCGCGCTCAAGCGCCTGAGGGAGGCTGAAAAAATCCTGCGGGAGGCTGGCGTCGAGCCAGTCGTGCAGATGCTGCACGGAGTGACGGAGGACGAGATCGCCCGTTATGTGACGGACAGCGCCATGGACATGCTGGTCATGGGCGCATACGGTCACAGCCGCATCCGCTACCTCATCATCGGAAGCACGACCGCGGAGATGCTGCGGAGCTGCCGGGTGCCGGTCCTGCTCTTCCGGTGAGCGGAGCAGGTGGAACCACCGGCGGCTCCTCCGGCGCCGAAGGAGTGCGGAGCAGAAGGTGAAAAAACACCTCGCCCATCCACTGCAGAAACGCGCCCACTATGGTTACCTGGCGATAGCCGCCAGCCTGCTGGTTTCCTATGCCCTCTGGATCGGCCACCTCTGGTGGCACGGGGACTGGTATGAGGATCTCTGGAAGTACCCCGCCAAAGTCGGGAGCCACGGTGCGACGTTGCTGATGTGCTGGGCCTTCCTGCTCGCGACGCGCTTCCGGCCGATCGAGCGCCTCTTCGGCGGGCTCGACAAAGTTTACCGGGCGCATCGGATCATCGGCGAGGCGGCCTTTTTCCTCATTCTAATCCATCCGCTGGGACTCTCCGCGCATCGGCTGCCGGACCTGGCGGCTTGGGCCGGCTATTTTCTCAATCCGCGCGACGCCGCCATCATGACCGGGGTGGCGGCGCTGGCGGGTTTTGTTGTGCTCGTCGCGCTCTCCTTGTATGTGAAAATCCCCTACGATCGATGGAAACGGACCCACGACTGGTTCGGGGTGCTTTTCGTGATCGTGGTGGCGCACGGCATCCTCGCGCGCGGTGAGATCATGGCCTACCCGGCGCTGCAAATCTGGTTTGGAATCTGGGCCGCCCTGGGGCTCTCGGCCTATGTCTACATCCGGTTGCTCTACCGCTGGATCGGGCCGCAGTTTAACACCGAGGTGGCGGCGGTGGAGCTGCGGCCGGGTGACATCACGGAAATTGTCCTCAAGCCCGTCGGCCGGCCCATGCCATGGCAGGCCGGGCAGTTTCTTTACGTCTCGTTTGACGCCGATGCCGTCACCGAGGAGCCGCACCCCTTCACGATATCAAATCCGCCCGGGGAGGAAACGGTGCGGCTCTCCATCAAGCACCTCGGAGACTGGACCAAGGACACCGAGGCCATCCGGCCCGGGGAGTATGCCCGCCTCTGGGGTCCCTACGGCCACTTTGCCGATGCGCTCTGGGAAGAATCCGGGCGCGAGGCGGTGCTGATCGCGGGGGGCATCGGGGTGACACCGTTCCTTTCCATGGCCGGCTGCGGGCGGTTCCGTGAGCGTTCCGGCCGGAGCTGGCTGATCTACAGCGTGCCGACGGCGGAGAAAGCGGCCTACCGGGAAGAACTGCGGGAGCGGGCGGAAGCCAACGACGCCCTTGAGCTGGTCGAGCATTATTCCGAAGAGGAAGGCTATATTGATCGGAGCTTCCTTGAGGAAGTGGTGGGTGAGCTGAAAGGCAAAACCTACTTTGTCTGCGGTCCGACTATCATGATGCGCTCGATACAGGAATTCCTGCTCGATGCGGGGGTGCCGCTGCGCGACATCCACTTGGAGGATTTCAGCTTGGTGTAACCGACCCCGGGGTGGTTACCCGGGGTCGTGGTGGTCGCGAAGAGGGCCGGAAGCCCTGAACCGGCGGCCTGCGCCCGGCAAGGGCAGTCGCAGCCGGTCGCCTGCGGTCGGACGAGAACTTACTGGTAGGCGGGGTTCCAGTGGCGTTCGTTGACTTGGTCCGGGGTGAGGATGGCGACGTGGCCGTCCATGAAGCTGAATTTGGCGCGGCCGCCGGTCCAGCGGACATCGCCCATGCGGTTGGCGGAGGGGACGTCGATGGGGGTGCGGGCCTGGGCATCGGAGAGGCCGCCGCCCCAAGAGCCACCCATGTTCCACATGCCGCGACCGCCGAAAGTGACGGCCCAAAGGGTGCTGTTGGTGCCGCCGCCGTTGGCGTCGACGGTCCCGTCGGCAATATAGATTTGCTGTGACGGGGTGCGGTGGGCGTTTAGATTGCGGAAGGCCGAAATGTGGCTCCAAGCATCGTCGCTTCCTTGGGCGAAAAGGATGTTGAGAGAATAATGAGTGGCCGGAGTGCCGGTGGTATAGCGGACGAGGGGATCGCGGAAGATGGGGGAAGTCTCGGGCGGGGCGATGTTGAGGTCGGCGTTGTTGATAAGCTGGGTGACCATGTCGTGCCAACGGCCCTCGGTGCCGTTGGGCCTCGGCTCATTCCAATCGATGAGCCGGCCGCCTCGGTCCTCGGCAATGAGGAGCATGCCCATGGTGATTTGGCGGAGATTGGAGGCTCCCTGGGACCAGCGGGCGGATTCGCGGACGCGGCCGACGACGGGGATGAGAATGGAGGCGAGGATGCCGATGATGGCGATAACGGTCAGCAGCTCAATGAGGGTAAAACCACGGTTTGATCGATGCATAGGGGGAAGGCGTTGGGGGGCGGTGGAAACCAAGAAGTCTACAAGGTGGGCTGGGGATGGGGTGGCGGGGTGCCGATGGAGTTAATACCATGCATCAACAGAGGCAGGGATCAATTCCGGCCCGGGTCTATCTGTAAACTGACGACCGGCCCGGGAGAAGGGTGGGCGCGCAGCCTTGCCTCACTCAGCCTCGGGGCGCCGGTTTGCGGGCGTTGCGGGCGGATGTGCGGGGTGGCTTGGCGGTGGCGCTTGCGGGTTTGGGTGGGCGTATGTCGGACTTGGGGAGGGTGGTCGGCTGATGGTCGGTGAGAACGAAGACGCCCGGGATCATGAGGTGCATGGGAGAATCGGGAATGCCGCGTTCGTTGCGGTGGATCATTCCGGCAACGGTGTCGAAGGCCATGGCTCCGGAGTGTTCGTAATTTTCGTCGATGTAGCCCTGGCACCGTTCGGCGGCGTATTGGGACTGGTAGGGGATGGCGACGGCGATCTCGTCGGGGTAGGCGCGGCCGATGGCCTGGATATAGCCCATCATGAGAGGATCGCCGGTGATGATGCAATCGGGCTGCCAGGCATCGACCCAAGTGTGGAAGGTGCTGAGGTCGAAAGTTGTGTAGAGGAGTGGCTGGAGGTGGTCGTCACTGGCGAGGCAGACTTGGCGGGCGGCGAGATAGCCACCCGACCAACGGCGCCCGACTTTTTCATCCTGCTCGATCTGAAAGCAGAGCCCGATGCGCCGGTAGCCGCGTTTGGCCAGCGCTTCCATGCAGATGAACATGGACTGGAAGTGGTCGTTGGTGACGACGTGGAGATGGGGAGATTCCATGGAAAAAGCCATGGAGACGGCGCAGTAATTCTCCCATGACAGGTCGAGCGCGGCGTGGGCGATGGGGAAATCGCCGACGATGACCCCGGTGATGCCGCGGGTGCGGAGGATGCGGTCGAGGCTGGGGGACTTGCCCGCGGGCTTGAGGCGGAACTCTTCGACGCGGTAGCCGAAGAGGCGGCCTTTGGCTTCCGCTCCTTTAAAGTAGAGGTAGTTGTAGAGATATCTGCTTTCGGAGAGCGGCTCGTCGAAGGCGTTGATGAAAGCGATGGTCTCGGCGTATTTTGGGGGGCGGCGGCCGCGGCGGTAGGCGTTGAGGGCACTGAGAGCGGGGTCGGGGGTGTAGCCCAGCTCGGCGGCGATCCGACAGATGGTGGCGCGCTTCTCCGGAGAGACCCGCTTTTGCCCGCGCAGGGCGAGCGAGACGGTCATCTTGCTGACCCCGGCAAGGCGGGCAATATCCTCCAATCGGATGCGGCGCATTTCACTCATGAGCATAAAGGTAGGTCGGCTGCCCGGGGCGATCAAGTGCCGGTTGCCGCGTTTCACGCCAAGTGTGGCATGGAGCCGGGGGCGGCGCCTCTGACTGGGTTTTTGTCTCTGGAGGTTGAGTGCTCCGGCGGTATCGCCTCCCGTTGCCCGGGGATTCAACTCGGCGGCCAACCTCGTGATGACAATCGGATTCACGCGGATCGAAAATGCGGGCTGGCCAAGCCGCTGGCCCGGGCTTAAACCCGGGGGCTTTCCACGCCAACCCCCGCACCTCTCATGACGCAGAAAGCAGACGGAATGACCTACGCCCCTTCGGCGGCAAAACCGAAACCGGTCGTCGGCCCGGGCGACTTTGTCTTTGCCGCCGCCCACCTCGACCACGGCCACATCCACGGCCAATGCCAGGGACTGATCGAAGCGGGCGGCTCACTGAAGTACGTTTACGATCCCGATCCGAAAAAGGTGGAAGCCTTCCGGGCGCGGTTTCCGTCGGTGGAAGCGGTTGATGACTTGGAGCTAATCCTGGATGACCCGGCCATTCATCTGGTGGCATCGGCGGCGGTGCCGTGCGACCGCGGTCCCTTGGGCTGCCGGGTGATGCAGGCGGGCAAGGATTACTTCACCGACAAATGCCCCTTCACCACCCTGGAGCAGCTTGAGCAGGCGCGGCGGACAGCGGCGGAAACGGGGCGGAAGTACATGGTCTACTACTCCGAGCGGCTGCACGTGGAGTCGGCCTGGTATGTGGACGAGCTGATCCAGGGTGGGGCGATTGGCGACATCGTCCACATGGCGATCACCGGTCCCCACCGGCTGGCCAAGGCGGGCCGTCCCGCCTGGTTTTTTGAGAAGGCCAAATACGGCGGCATCCTGACCGACATCTGCTCGCACCAGTTTGACCAGTTTCTCCACTATAGCCGGGCGAAGGACGCGGAGATCCTGCATGCACGGGTGGAGAATTTCGCAAATCCCGACGTGCCCGAGTTGGAGGACTTCGGTGAGGCCGTGCTCAAGCTGGACCGGGGCGCTTCCTGCATCAGCCGGGTGGACTGGTTCACCCCTGCGGGCCTGCGCTCCTGGGGCGACGGCCGGTCGTTTTTCATCGGCACCAAAGGCTACATCGAAGTGCGCAAGTACATCGACTTCTGCCGCGACGGCGCCGGCGAGCTGATTCTCCTGGCGGATGGCCAGGGGGAGCAGGAGCTGCGGGTGGCGGGCAAAGTGGGTTTTCCCTTTTTCGGCCAGCTCATCCTCGATTGCCTGAACCGGACCGAGAAAGCCATGACCCAGGCCCACGCCTTCAAGACGGCGGAGCTTTCACTGAAAGCCCAGGCGGTGGCGGACGAAGCCCGCCGGGGTCCGGAGGCGTGAGCGGTTCCGGCCGCCTAGAAATCGACATCCTCGCCCCGGAGATCCTCGCGCCGCAGCGCCCGGCCGGGGCCGACGGAGGGCAGGGAGTTGTCGGTGCGGAGCACGGTGACGGGAAGGCGCGTCTTGATGGAGACGAGGTTCTCCTTCTGAAACTTGGGGGAGACGACCTCGCAGGCCTCGCCGAGGGTTTTGACCGGGTGTTTGCGGCCCTTGGGGCTGGTGTTGTGGAGGTCGGCTGCCTTGGCGACCCGCTCGAGGGCGACTCCCGGGCTGTGGTCCTCGGGGAGCTGCAGGACCCAGCCGACGAAGTCCTCTTCCGGCAGGATGCCGCGGGGGTCGGAGAGCAGGATGACAAACTGGTTTTTGGCGCGCGGCTCGCGGGTTTTGGCGGCATCCTCCTGTTCTTTGCGGATTTCCTCGTTGATCTGGCGGAGGATGGTCCGCACGAGGTCGGGCGGGAGCTGGTTTTCCTGCAGGATAGCGGTAACGGTATCGACGTCGACTTTGGCCATGGATGAAGGGATGAAAAAGTGGTTGGCATCAAGTGCCGGAACGGGGAGCCAAAGGGAGCAACTCGACATTGTCGATGCCCGGGATGCGGTTATTGGCCGGGCGGAGCGTGGAGAGGTGCATGCGCGGGGCTGGAGGCACCGGGCGGTGCATTGTTTGCTTCGGGATGGCGACGGGCGGGTGCTGCTGCAGCTGCGCTCGACGGAGAAGGAGACCTGGCCGGGGACCTGGGATTCGTCCGCGGCGGGCCATGTGGCGGCGGGCGACGATTACCTCGTGACGGCGATTCGGGAGATTGAGGAGGAAATTGGCTTGAGGGTGGAGGCGGCGGCGTTGGAGGCGGTGGGACGGCTCGATCCTTCGGAGGCGACGGGGTGGGAATTCATCCGCATCTATGTCGGGCCCTTGCCCGCGGGCGAGGCCTGCTGGCAGCCCGGGGAGGTGGACGGGGCGGGACTGTTTGCACCGGCCGAGGTGGATGGCTGGCTGCAGCGGCGGCCGGAAGCGTTTTCCGGGGTCTTCCGGCTGGTCTGGCCGGTGGCGAAGGCGGTGTGCTGAAATGCTGAAATGCTGAAAAGCTGAAATGAAGTGCTGATCGAAGGAGCGGCTTTCCGGCTGGATCGGGTGTGGAGGGAGGGAAGCGGGTGCCGGCGGGCAAAGGGAGTTCCGGCTTCGTCTGGATGCGGGCCGCGCTCCGTTTGGGTGCCTGGTGCGGCGGAAGCGGCTTGAGCGGGCCAGAGGCGGAAGACGGTGCCTGGAAGGTTCGAATACTTTTGATGGGCGGCGGGGATGCGAAAAACCCCGCTCCCGGACGGAGCGGGGTGAGGCTGGAGACGGCGAATGGAGCCGATCAGTCCTCGAAGACGACCTCGACCTTGATCGGGACGGGGCGGGCGAGGGTGTCAAAGACCGGGGAGGAGCGATGGAAGCCGCGGACGGTCTCCCGGTCTCCCTTGGTTTTCACGATCAAGCGGGCCCGGATCTCCTGGTAGCCGGGGCGGACATCCGGATCGAGACCGAGCATGCCCTGGAGGTCGAGGTCGCCTTCGACTTCGGAGCGCATGGACTCGATTTCGATGCCGTGGGCGGCGGCCTTGTAGAGGGTGGTGGTGGTCATGCAGCCGAGGAGGCCATGGATGACGTATTCCACCGGGTTGGGGGCCTGGTCCTTGCTGAGGAGGACGGGTGGCTCGTCGTTTTCCAGTACGAAGGGCGCGCGTTCGGTCCGCTGCTCCTGGCGGGCGCCGTAGAAGCAACCGATCTCGGACCGGTTGAGGCCGCCCTCGATGGCGCGGTTGGTGGCGCGAAAGCGAAAGCCGGCGATGGCGGGCTCGGCCTGAATGGCTTTCACGGTGGTGGTGAGGGCGTTGACATCGACGCCGTTGACGGTGTTGGGTTGGGTTGTATTCATTTTTTGGATGTTTTTGGTGGGTTGCTGATTGAAGGTTGCACCGCGGACAGCGCGGTCTGCCAACCCAGTCGCAGGGGCCGTGCCAAGAACTCCATAAATTTATAAACATCAGATAAACAATAGGATAAGGAACCAAACGCCCATTTGGCGGGTGTGACGAAACCTCGCCAGTGACGGAAGGCCGTCAGACCGGTGACGGAATTTCGTCGCGCGGGTGGATGCCAAGGACCTGGAGGCGGGAGCGCAGGGTGGTGGGCTTGAGGCCGAGGAGGGCGGCCGCGCCTCCGGGGCCGGAGATCTTGCCCTTGGCGGTGCGGAGGGCGCGGCGGAAGTTGGCGCGTTCGAGGTCCTCAAATTCGCGGGCGGTGAGGATGCGGTCGGGCGGAGTCTCGGTTGCGGCGTTGGCAGGCGGCTCGGAAGCGGTGTCGGCGGGGAGGGCGCGATCGAGATTGAGGCGGGTCCAGTCGCCGGTGATGAGGGCGCGCTCGATGACATTGGCGAGTTCGCGAACATTGCCGGGCCAGGGGTAGGCGCGCAGGCGCTCGAGGTCGTGGACGCTCGGTTCGGCGGCGGGTTTGCCGTGGCGGGAGCAGAACCGGCGGGCAAATTCGCGGGCGAGAAGTTCGATATCGCGGCCCCGTTGGCGCAAGGCGGGGACGTGCAGGGGGAAGACGGCGAGGCGGTAGTAGAGATCCTCGCGGAAGCGGCCGGCGGCGGCCTCGTTGCGGAGGTCGCGGTTGGTGGCGGCAATGACGCGGACATCGACCTTGACGGTGCGGGAACTGCCGACGGGCTCGAACTCGCCCTCCTGGAGGACGCGAAGGAGCTTGGCCTGGAGCGGGAGGGGCAGTTCGCCGATTTCATCGAGGAAAAGGGTACCGCCGTGGGCGAGGGAAAAGCGGCCCTCGCGGCGGGTGAGGGCGCCGGTGAAAGCGCCTTTCTCATGGCCGAAAAACTCGCTTTCGATGAGGGTTTCCGGGATGGCGGCGCAGTTGACCTTGATGAGGGGGGCCTCGCAGCGGGGACTGGCGCGGTGGACGGCGCGCGCGACCAGTTCCTTGCCCGTGCCGGTCTCGCCGGTGATGAGGACGGAGACATCGGTCGCGGCGACCTCGGCGATTTCAGAGACCAGCCGGCGGATGCAGGGGCTCTGGCCGATGATGTCGCCGAAGTGGGCCTCGATCTCCTCGCGGAGGTAAGCGGAGTGTTCCGTGAGGGTGTGGAGGCGGGCTTCGGCTTCGAGTCGGTCGTTGATATTGCGGAGGATGAGGGTGGCGAAGGGTCGGCCGTGGAGCTCGAAGCGGGAGAGGGTGCCTTCGACGGCGAATTTTTCTCCCAAGGCGGAGCGGGCCTCGATGCCTCCGGGAATCCAAAGGCGGGGGCTGGTGCGGTCGCCCGGGCGCAGAAGATCCTCCAGGAGTGGTGCGAGCTTGCCGGCACCATCGACGGAAAGGCAGCGATCGACCAGTTCGCCGGCGAGTTGCTCGCTGCCGAAAGTGCGGACGGCGGCGGCATTGATGCGCACGATGGTGTGTTCCTCGTCGAGGATGAGGATGGCATCCATGGCATTGTCGATGACGGCGTCGAGTTCCTCGGTGCGGGCGCGGAGCTCGCGTTCGAGCCGCCAACGCCGCATTTCGGCTCCGGCACGGCTGGCGAAGACGCGGAAGACACGGGCGTAGCGTTCGGGATCGGGAAGGGGGCTCGTGTGGAGGACGGCGAGGTGGCCGAGCAAGGTCTGGCCCGATTCGTCGAAGATGCCGGTCCCGATGTAGCTGCGGGCACCAAATTCCTTGAGATCGTTGTCGCCCGGGAAGAGGTCGGTGACGTTGTTCTGGACGACGAGGATGTCGCGGCGATCGATGGCGGCCCCGCAGGGGGTTCCGGGGAGGGCGTATTCGTAGTGGGGGATCCATTGGCCGCCGAGGCGGAGGGCGAGAGCGTTGAGGCGGCAACGGTCGGGGAGGTACTCGGTGATCCAGGCCCCGTGAGTGCCGAGAGCTTCGCTGAGGCCCTGAACGAGGGCCTTGAAGAACGGCAGGCCGGTTTCGGCGGCGGTGGCTTCGAGCAAGGCCGGGAGGAGGTCCGGATCGGGAGCGGGCGCCCGGCGGGCGGGCCTGGGGGATTTCATCCGCGTGAAGGTTGGGTGGGGAAAAGCTGCCGCCGCGGAGGTGGGGCGTCAATCGCGATTCCCGGGCTTGGATAACCGTCCAACGGTGGGGTGAGAGACGGCTTTTGCTCTGGCTTGGCGGGGCGGGAAAAAGCTTCCGGCTAGCGCTGGCGTTCGTAGAGGGATCGGTAAAGCGGGCAGGACTCGAGCAGCTCGGGGTGGGTGCCTTGGGCGATGATGCGGCCGGCTTCGAAGACGAGGATG
The DNA here is from genome assembly GCA_007695295.1 of Puniceicoccaceae bacterium. Taxonomy (GTDB): domain Bacteria; phylum Verrucomicrobiota; class Verrucomicrobiia; order Opitutales; family Opitutaceae; genus REEB01. Next base: position 6,457 of record REEB01000062.1, on the reverse strand, counting down.
CGGCTGGTGTCGCGGATGGTGCTGAAACGGTGGGCGATGATGAGAACGGTCTTGCCGACGACGAGGCGGCGGAGGGCGAGCTGGATCATCTCCTCGCTTTCGGCGTCGAGGGCCGAGGTGGCTTCATCGAGGATGAGGATGGGGGCGTTGCGGAGGAAGACCCGGGCGAGGGCGAGGCGTTGGCGTTGGCCGCCGGAGAGGCGGGCGCCGCGCTCGCCCACGACGGTGTCGTAGCCCTCGGGAAAGGACGAGATGAAGTCGTGGGCGAAGGCTTGGCGGGCGGCTTCCTCGACCTCGGTGGGGGAAGCGCCGGGGCGCCCGATGAGGATGTTTTCGAAAATGGAGACGTTGAAGAGGGCGGGCTCCTGGGAGACGACGGCGATGTTGCGGCGGAGGTCGGCCAGGCGCATCGAGCGGAGGTCGATCCCGTCGATGCGGATGGTGCCGGAGGTGGGATCGTAGAAGCGCGGGACGAGACTGGCGAAAGTGGATTTGCCGGCGCCGCTGGGGCCGACGAGGGCGCAGACGGTGCCGGCTTCGAGGGTGAGATCGACGTGATGGAGGACGGGGGTGTCCTCGTAGGCGAAGCTCACATCCTCGAACTCGATCCGGCCCCGGAGGCGGTCGACGGGCACCGGATCGGCGGGATCCTCGATCTCGACCGGGGCATTGAGGACGGATTCGAGGCGGTCGAGGGCGGCCAGGCCCTTGCGCAGCTCATTGTTGATCATGCCCATCTTCTTGATCGGCTCGTAGCTCAGGTAGAGCGCCATGAAGATGGTGATGAACGAAGTCAGCTCGAGCCCCTCCCGGTAGGCGAAGACGAAGGAGAGGGAGAGTCCGAAAGCGGCGATGAACTCGACGGTCGGGGAGAGGGCCTGGTTGTATTTGACCACCTTCATCTGGAAGCCGAAGAGGCTGCGCACGAGCCGGCGGAAATGCTCCGTCTCCTGTTGCTCGAGGCCGAAGGCGCGGATCTCGCGGACCGCCCCGAGGTTTTGGCTGAGCCGGTCGGTGACGGATCCCATTTGGGCCTGGGTTTGGGCGGCGCGGTGCTGGAGGCGGCGGCCGTAGTAGCGGACCGGGAAGACGGTCAGCGGGATGAGGGCGAGGCAGAGAAAAATATAGATCATGCCCTCGGCCTCGAGGGAAAGGTAGACGAGGTAAGCGAGGGCGCCGATAAAGGTGACGGGTTGTTTGACGAGGTCGTTGGCGACGGTGGTGAGGGTCTGTTGGATGAGGGTGGTGTCCGCCATGGTGCGGGAGATGAGATCCCCGCTGGAGCGCTTGGTGAAAAAGGCGAGGTGGAGCCGCTGGAGTTTCTCGAAAATGTCCATCCGGATCTGCTCGAGGACGCGGACCCCGCAGAGATTGATGAGGTAGACATTGATGAAGCCCGAGAGGCCGCGGACGAAAAAGATGGCCGGCAGCAGGGAAGCGATCGTGAGGACCTGCAGGGTGGTGAGCGGCTCGGTCCCGGATCCGAAAATCCGCGGGAAAACCAACTGGGTCATGAAAGGCAGGCCGAAGCCGGTGGAGACACCGTAGATGAGAGCGGCGAAGATGGCCCCGGAGAAGGCGATCCAGACCGGCCGCAGGTAGCCGAAGTAGGGGAGCAGGCGGCTCATGCGGGAGCGAGCGGGCTTCGGGGTGTATTCATGAAGTGGATGCGCGGGAGTCCGGGGTGGCGGGCCGGGCCGGGGTCAGTCGCGGGAGGAGCGGACATCGAGCGCGTCGCGGAGGCCGTCGCCGAGGAAGTTGAGGCAAAAGAGGGTGAGGGAGAAGAAAAAGGCGGGGAAGATGAGCAGCCAGGGGAAGACCGTCATGCTCTCGGCGCCCTCCTTGATGAGCACGCCCCAGGAGGCATTGGGGGGCTGGACGCCGAGACCGAGAAAGCTGAGGACGGACTCCAGCAGCATGACGGCCGGGACGGTGAGGGTGGCGTAGACGATGATCGGGCCGAGGACATTGGGGATGAGGTGGCGGAAAATGATCCGCCGGGTGCCGAGCCCGAGGGCGAGAGCGGCCTCGACGAACTCCATCTTCTTGAGGGAGAGCACCTGTCCGCGCACGATCCGGGCCATGGTGAGCCACTCGACCGCCCCAATGGCCAGAAAGAGCAGGAGCAGGCTGCGGCCGAAAAGCACCATCAGGAGGATGACGAAGATGGTGAACGGCAGGGCGTAGAGGATGTCGACGATGCGCATCATGACGGCATCGGTTTTGCCGCCGAGGTAGGCGGAGGTGGCCCCGTACGTGACGCCGATGAGCAGGGAGACGGCGGTGGCGAGAAAGCCGACTCCGAGGGAGACGCGCCCGCCGTGCATGATGCGGGTGAGGAGGTCGCGCCCGAGGGTGTCGGTGCCGAGGAGGTGGCGGCGGCCGGCGGACTCGAGGAGGAGGCCGTCGGCGGTATGGCGGCCGGATTCGCGGAGGGCGCGGCGGGCGGTGTCCGGATCCTGGATACGGGAGGCGGGGCCGCGCTCGCCGAGGCGGTCGAGGGTGGTGGGCTCGGGCGCCGCCTCGGGCCGGTCGAGCGGGGTGACGAGGACGATGGGGGCGAGGGGGCCGCTGGAACCGAGCGGCCGCTGTTGCTCGAAGTGGGTGTGGGGGCTGAGGAACGGGCCGAGAAAGCAGAAGAGCGTCAGCCCGAGGAAAAGGAAGAGACTGACGACGGCGAGCCGGTTTTTCTGGAGCCGGTGCCAGGCATCCTTCCAGAGGGAGCTGCCCTCCTCGATTTCCTCCGGCGGCGGGAGGTCGACCTGGGGTGCGGGCCGGCTCATTCGTATTTGAGTTTTGGATTCAGCATCACCTGGATGATGTCCACGAGAAGATTCATGATGATGATGAGGGTGGCGTAGAAGAGGACGGTGCCGAGGACCATGGAGTAATCGCGGTTGAGGGCGCCGTTGATGAAGTGGCGGCCGAGGCCGGGGATTTGGAAGATGGTTTCGACGACGAAAGAACCGCTGATGAGGCCGGCGAGGGCGGGGCCGAGGAAGGAGACGACCGGGAGGAGGCCGCCCTTGAGGGCGTGGATGAAGATGACGGTCCGCTCGCGCAGGCCCTTGGCGCGGGCGGTGCGGATGTAGTCCTGGGAGAGAATCTCCAGCATGCCCCCGCGGCTGAGCCGGGCCATGTAGGCGGCGTAGAAGAGACCAAGGGTGAAGGCGGGGAGGATGCGGTCGGAGGGTTGAAACCAGCCCGAGACGTTGAACCAGCCCAGCCAGAGCCCGAAGACGAGGGCGAAAATCGGCCCGATGACAAACGACGGCAGGCAGATGCCGACCATGGCGGTGGACATGGGCACGTAGTCGAGGGAGGAATTGCGGCGGACGGCGGCGAGGATGCCGGTGGGCACGCCGAAGCAGAGGGCGATGGCGAGGGCGAGCAGACCCAGCTCGAGGGAGACCGGGAAGGACTCGGCGATCATTTCATTGACGGTGCGGCCCTCGTGCTTGAAGGACGGGCCGAGATCGATGCCGAAGGCATCGCCGAGCGGATCTTCGCCGTGGAAGCGGTCGGGCCGGAAGCGCTTCGGGGTGATGTTCTTGAGGTAGTTCCAGTATTGGACGAGGAGCGGGTCGTTGAGGCCGTAGTGCTCGTTCATCCGCTCGAGGATCTGCGGGGAGACCTGGCGCTCTTCGCTGAAGGGCCCCCCGGGGGCGGCCCGGACCATGAAAAACGTCATCGTGACGATGACGAAGAGGACCGGGATCGTCTGGAAGAGACGATAAACGACAAACTTCAGCATGGCGGGCGCGGCCGGCGCGGGCGGCGGCTCCGCGTGGCCGGGGCGGGTCGCGGAAGGGCGGGGTTGAAGAGGGTGGGGCGGCCGGTCACTCGGTTTCCTCGAAGTAGACGTATTTGTAGGGCCGGTTGTCGAGGAGCTTGGGGTTCCAGCCGCGGACCCGCGGATCGATGAGGTAGATGCGGGTGTACCAGTAGAAGGGTGCGATGGGGCGTTCTTCGAGGAGGATTTCCTCGGCCTGGCGGAGGAGGCGGAAGCGCTCCTCGGGATCGGCGGTGCGGTCGGAGGCGCGGACGAGTTCGTCGTAGCGCTCGTTGCTCCAGCCGGTGTTGTTGTTGCCGGCGCCGGTGAGCCACATGTCGAGGAAGGTCTTCGGGTCCATGTAATCCCCGATCCAGCCGGCGCGGGCGATGTCGTAATTCATGTTCGTCTGGGTATCGAGGTAGACCTTCCATTCTTGGTTGGTAAGGGTGACCTGGATACCGAGGTGGGTGCGCCACATCTCTTGGACGGCCTCGGCGATGCGGCGGTGGCCTTCGGCGGTATTGAAGAGGATCTGGAGGCGGCGGGGAAACCCTTCGCCATTGGGGTAGCCGGCTTCGGCGAGCAGTTCGCGGGCGCGGGTGGGGTTGAACTCGACCATCCGCAGGGATTCGTAGCCGGCGAGGCCGGGCGGGGTGTAGCCATGGGCGGGTTCCTGGCCTCCCTGGGCGATCTGCTCGACGATCTGGCGCTGGTCGATGGTCTTGCTGAGAGCGAGGCGCACGCGGGCGTCGTCGAGCGGGGGGCGGGTGACATTGAAGCGGTAGAAGTAGGTGCCGAGGTAGGGCTCGACGCGGATGAGCTCGGGGCGGTCCCGACGGTAGCTGGCGATGAGGTCGGCGGGGATGGAGTTGGTGTAGTGGAGCTGGCCGGCGCGGAAGGCGCGTTCCTCGGTGTTGGCGTCGTCGATGGGGAAAAAGTGGATCTCATTGAGGCGGACGCGGTCGGCGTCCCAGTAGGTGGGGCTTTTGGCGACGCGGATGATGCGGTTGACGCTCCACTGCTCGAGGGTGAAAGGGCCGTTGCCGACGTGGTTGCGGGGGCGGGTCCACGGGGAGACCCGGTTGGTCATGCCGCCGTGAGCCTCGATGGTGGGGGGGTGGACGGGGAACCAGGCGTAGTGCTTGAGCATGCCCGGGAAGTAGGGCATGGGGCCGCGGAGGGTGAGGATGAGGGTGCGCTCGTCGGGGGCGCGGACGCCGACTTCGGAGAAATCGGTGATCTCGCCGCGGTGGAAGGCCTCGGCGTTTTTGAGCACGTGGAGCATGTCGGCGTATTCGGCGCCCAGCTCCGGGGAGAGCATGCGGTTGTAGGAATAGAGAAAGTCCTGGGCGGTGACGGGGTCGCGGTTGGACCAGCGGGCATCGGGCCGAAGTTGAAAGGTCCACTCGGTGTAGGTGCCGTCGTGCTCCCAGGACTCGGCAACGCCGGGCTCGAGGAGATTGTCGTCGGTGGGGTGATACAGAATGAGGCCCTCCATGAGGGCGGAGATGATGCTGTTTTCGGTGACTCCGGTGACGAGGTGGGGATCGAGGCCGGCGGGCTCGGTGCCGTTGCCGAGGAGGAGGATGCCGTCGCGGGCGCCGACGTCGGCGGCGGACTCCCGGGGGCCGCAGCCGTTGAAAAGCAGGAGGCCGGCGGCGAAAGCGGCGGCGAGGAGGAGACGGGTGATGGGAAGGCGGAAGGCAGGCATGGTCATAGCAACAATGGGACGGGCGGCGGCCCGCTCAGGGAGGATCATTTGGGGCCAGATAAACGTGGGCGTAGGAGCGGATGTCGAGCAGTTTCGGGGGCCAGCCGCGGACCGATGGGTGGACGAGGGCGTTGCGGGAGCGCCAGACCAGCGGGCCGATGGGGGCCTGCTGGAGCAGGAGGTCCTCGGCGGCGGCGAGGATTTCGGCGCGGGCGGCGGGGTCGGGGGTGCGGAGGGACTCTTCGAGCAGGGCGTCGAAAGGCGGGTGGGACCATTGGGCGCGGTTGCGGCCACCGCCGGATCGGAAGACCGAGAGAAAGGAGTAGGCATCGAGGTAGTCGCCGTACCAAGCGAGGAGGCCGACTTGGAACTGCCCGCCGTCGAGGGTGGAGAGGTAGACGCGCCACTCCATGTTTTCGAGAGTGACGGGGATGTTGAGGGTGCTGCGCCACATTTCCTGGATGGCCTCGGCGGTGATGCGGACGGTGTCGGAGGTGCTGAGGGAAAAGGTGAGCGGGGGAAACCCCCGGCCATCCGGGAAGCCGGCCTCGGCGAGGAGCCGGCGGGCTTCGGCGGGGTCGTGGATGGGGTAGCGGGGTGGCTGGTAGCCGGGCAGGCGGTCGGGGGTGAAGGAAGTGGCGGGCTCGCCGGAGCGGAGCAGATCGCGGGTCAGGGAGGTGCGGTCGACCGCGAGGGAGAGGGCGCGGCGGACCCGGGGGTCGTCGAGCGGCGGGGCGGCGGTGTTGAAGAGCAGGTAGGTGGTGGCGAAGGTGGGCTCCTGGAAAAACTCCCCGGCGTAGTTGCGCTGGTAATACTCGCGGCGGTGGTGGGGCGCTTCGTTGGCGACATGGAGTTCGCCGGCCTCGTAGGCGCGGGACTTGACATCGGCGTTTTCGATCGGCCGGAAAACGATGGGACCTTTGAAAAACTAATGCGTATAAGCCTTTAAGGATTATATTCATTTATCAGCA
>REEB01000046.1 GCA_007695295.1 Puniceicoccaceae bacterium | reverse complement strand
CGATGCTGCTTTTGAGCGTGTTGATCTCGATGAACCCATAATCATTATCAATACACTCCCACCAGATGGAGCGCTGGGCGGGAAGGCCGGCGTGGGCGGGTTCGCCGGGTTCGGCGAACCCGACGGAGGTGTTCCCGGCGGTGAAGAATCCGGGTTGGCTGAGGGTGACCCGGTCGGCGAAAGCCCCGTTCTGGGGCACGCTGGCTCCGGCCTCGGCGCCGGCGAAGCCGAGGGCCAGGCAGGGCAACAGCAGCTTCGCTTTTGTCAATAAAAAGCGAAAAGTAAAACGGCCGGAACAGGGCGGAGACGATTCACGGGGGGCTGGAACCGATGCTTCGGATTGACCGGGAAAAGGCGTAACAAATCCATCTTTCACTGGAGCAAGCCATCGGACTCAACGGCCGGTCAGTGAACGTAAATCGGAGTTGAAAAGATCGAGAAACCGCTTAAACAGTGGACTGAAGAAGGTTTTCGGCCAAACCGGAAGCGCGCCGGGTGCGGCGGTCGAAAGCGGTCCTGAGTATTTTTGCGGAGGCGTGGAGGCGGACTTCGGAGCGGCTTCTACTCAGAGCGGTATAGAGGATTTCACGGGTCAGGAGGGAAGAATCCTCCTCAGGAAAGATCGCGACTACCCGAGAAAATTCCGATCCCTGGCTTTTGTGGACGGTGAGGACGTAGGCGGGTTCCCAAGGTGGGAGGGCGGCGACCGGGATCGAAGCGTTGGAACTGGCAAAGAAGGCTTCGGGGGCGCTTTCCGCGGTGGGGGTGACGAGGAGGCCGCCGTCGCCGTTGAAGAGACCGAGGGCGTAGTCGTTGCGGGTGATGATAATCGGCAGGCCGGGGTAGGGAGTGCCGGGCATGCCGGGGAGCAGCCCGTGGCGGCTGAGGATGGCCTCGCAGCGGGCGGTGAGGCGGTCGCGGCCGGTGGACCCGTGGCGGGGCAGGCAGAGGACCCGGAATCCTTCGAGCGCCTGAAGGGCGTCGGCGGGGGAGTCGGCTTTGAAACAGGGGCGGAAACCATCCCGGACGGCGTCGGCGAAGGCCCGGGCGCCGGCGGGGTCGCTGAGAGGAGGCAGCAGGGTGACATCTTGGGTGCCGGTGGCCGCTTCTTCGAGGCAGGTCTCGAAGGCGGCCTTGTCACCGGTGCGCAGGGCTTCGCACGTGCGGTGGATGAGAGAGTTGGCCGGGTAGCGGTGGGTTTGGGTGAGTTTGTGGTGGATGGCGTGAAACAGACTTGCCGGATCCTGGGCGGCCTTGACGAGGTCGGCGAGGATGCCGCCGGCCTGGACGGAGGCGAGCTGGTCGGGATCGCCGGCGAGCACGAGGCGACCGCCGGGTGGGAGGGCGTCGGCGAGGGCGCCGAGCAATAGCAGGTCGGACATGGAGGATTCGTCCACGACGACGAGGCGATGAGGCAACGGGCGATCGCGGTGGTGGCGGAAGCCGCGGCCGGCGGAACTGGCGCCAAGGAGCCGATGGAGGGTAACGGCTTCCTGGGGGAGGGCTTCGGCGGCCGGGCCGGGGCCGAGGGAATCCCTGGCGGCGCGGAGGCTATCGCCGAGGCGGCGGGCGGCCTTGCCGGTGGGGGCGGCGAGGGCGATCATCCCGGGCGCGGATGGATGGAGGAGGGTCTCGGCGGCGAGCAGGCGGGCGATGAGGGTGGTTTTTCCGGTGCCGGGACCGCCGGTGAGGAGGACGAGGGACTGGCCGAGGCAGGCGCGGAGGATGGTGCGGGCGGGCGGGGTTGGACCGGCGGCGGAGAAAAGGTGGTCGAGGACGGCTTCGACCTTGTCGGCCGGGCCGGGGTCGGCCGGGCTTTGGGCCAACTGGCGGAGGCGGCGGGCGAGGCGGGCTTCGAGTTCAAAAAAGCGATGGAGATAGACGCGGCCGGCGGGCGTGAGAATGAGCGGGGCGGCGTCGCCGGGTTGGCCGACCAGAGGGCAATGCTCCAGTCCGGCGAGCCAGGCGGCGCGGTCCGGCCAGGGTGGCGGGGTCCAGGCTTCGCTTTCGGCGGGCTCGGGAGGTTGCTCCAGCTCGAGGCAGACATGGCCGAGGCGGATCTGCCGGTTTGTCCAGGCGGCGGCGGCGGCGGCCCAGCCGGGGTCGGGGCCGCCGTGGGTGGAGATGAAGCCGGCGAGGGCCCGGTCGAGCGGGCCGAGCGCGGGGTGATTGAGCAGGGCGGCGGGATTCATGGGGCCGGGACGAAGAGCGCACCGAGGCGGCGGAGGAGCGAGGCGGGCGGCTTCCAAGTGAAGCATCCCCGCGCGGGCATGGCGGGGTCGAGGCCGCGGACGAAAAGGTAGGCGGCGCCCCCGAAGTCTCGTTCGTAGTTGAAACCGGATACAAAAGTGGAGAGGAACCGATCGAGGGCAGCGCTGTAGAGGACGAGCTGGAGCAGGTAGAGGTGTTCCTGCATGGCGGCGAGGAGTCCGGGATGGTCGTAGGCGGCCGCGGTGCCGCCAAGGTGATTGGACTTCCAGTCGACGAGGTGGAAGCGGCCGTCGTGGCGGAAGATGAAATCGATGAACCCGGTCAAGTAGCCGGCGGAGGGGATGAAGCCGAGCCGGCGGATGCGGTCGACGAAAGCGGCGCCGCCGGGAAGGTCCGGGCAATCGGCGAGGGCGCCGGCGAGGTCGCGGGGAGTGATGCCGGACTGGGGGAGGGTGAAGGCCCATTCCCTCCAGGTGGCTTCCGGCGGCACTTGGGACAGTGAGAGGGGCTCCCCGGCGAAGGCGATGGGGTGGCGGGCGAGATGATCGAGAAAGCGGCCGAGGGATTCCTGTTCCCGGGATGGGAGCTGGAAACCGCGGGCGACGCGGTCGAGGGCGGCGGGCCAGGAGAGCGGGTTGGAGAGGTCGGCGCGTTCGAGCAGGAGATGGATGAGTTCGCCGGTCCGGGCGCCTGGGGTGAATTCGGCGAGAGGGCCGGCGAGGGGAGGGCCGGTCTCGGTGGCGGCCGCGGTGGGCAGGGAGGGGTCCTGGTGGTCGGGGAGCTCGCGGGATGATTCGGAGGTCCAGGCGGTGAAGCTGGCGAGGCGGAAGGAAGGCGCCGGCCGGGCCTGGAAGACGCGGGGTGCCGGCGGGCCGGCGCCGGGGTCGGAGGCGGGCGGAAGCGGTTCGGGCGGAGCGGAGATGTCGCCAAGTTCCGAATACAGCATGGTCTCGGGGTGGCAGGCGGCGAGATGGGCGAGTCCGGCGTGGATCTGGCTGTTGGCGCCGGCGTCGGGATTGCCGCCGGCGGTTTCGCGGCCGATGATCCAGCCGAGGGCGGAGGGAGCGCGCGGGGCGTATTCGGGGACGGCGAGCACGCAGCGGTTTCGGGCCCGGGTGAGGGCGACGTAGGCGAGCCGGACGGCCTCGGCGAGATCCTCCCGGGTGCGCAGGTGGAGGAGACCTTCGGAAGGCCTCGGATGGAGATCGACCAGGAGGGAGTGGTCGCTCGCGGGGTCGTGGACGAGGAGCGGGTTGGGCGGCGGGGCGATGCCGGTCCAGAGGTAGGGACAGAAAACGACCGGAAACTGAAGGCCCTTGCTGGCGTGGATGGTGAGGATGTGGACGGCGTCGTCGTCGCGTTCGAGGCGCACGAGGCTGTCTTCGGTGGAATCCCGGCGGGGGTTTTCGAGGTTGTCGTGGAGCCAGCGGAGCAGGCCTTCGGGGCCGAGATGGCGGGTGGATTCGGCCTGGTGGAGGAGTTCGGCGAGGTGGAGCCAATTGGTGAGGGCGCGTTCGCCGTCGGGCAGGGCGGCGAGGCGGCGGTGGGCGTTTTCGTGGAGGAGGAGTTGACGAAAGCAGGGCATGAACCCGTGGGCTTCCCAAGTGCGGCGGTGGCGGCGGAAGGATTCGAGGAGTTCGGCCAGGGCGGGGTTGTCGGCGGCGGAGCCGTCGAGCCGGTGGGCGGGCCAGCCGAAAAGCGGGGTGGTGGCGGCGGCTTTGCGGAAGTCTTCGCGGTGGGGGTGGACGAGGGCGGCGAGGACGGTGAGGAAGTCGCGGGCTTCGGGGGATTCGAAGACGCTTTCGTCGGTCTGGAGGACGCAGGGGATGCGGAGGTCGAGGAGGAAGCGGCGGAGTTGGCGGGCTTCTTCGCGGCGGCGGACGAGGATGGCGCAATCGCCGGCGCGGAGGGGCCGGCCGGGTTCGAGATCAGGCGCCTGGCGGAGGAGGCGGAGGATTTCGGCGGCGAGGGCGTGGCGGAGATGGGCGGCGACCTGATCGGCTCTGAATTTCTTGTCTCCGGGGGCGGGGATGAGGAGGCAGTGCAGCGGTGGGGTGCCTTCGGGGGGCGGGGGCCACTCCCGCGGAGCGGAGCCGCTGGGGACGAAAGCGATGGCGTCTTCGAGGAAAGTGTCGGGATGGCGGCTGAACAGGCTGTTGACGGCGGAGACGAGGGGCGGGAGGGAGCGCCAGTTTTCGGCCAGGAGCTGGCGCTGATCAGCCTCGCGGGCGGCGCGGAGGTAGGTGAAGAGGTCGGCTCCGCGGAAGCCATAGATGGCCTGCTTGGGATCGCCGATGAGGAAAAGCCGGTGGCGGCCGCCTGCAAAGAGCCGGTGAAAGATGGCGTACTGGACCGGGTCGGTGTCCTGGAATTCGTCGATGAGGGCGGCGTCGAATCGATCCCCGATGCGGGCGGCGAGCGTGGAGCCTTGGGGGCCTTCGAGGGCTTGGTGGAGGCGGACGAGGAGGTCGTCGAAAGTGAGGGTGCGGCGGAGAGCGGTTTTGGCGGGGAGGCGGAGGCGAACCAGCTCGAGGAGTTCGAGGCGGAGGTGGCGCAGCCAGAGGTCGAGCAGGCCGGCGAGCTGCTCGAAGGTGTCGAGAAAGGCGGTCGGGGGGAGTTTTTTTTTGGCCCGCAGCTCGCGTTGGAGGGCGGAGGGTGCGGCGGGGGCGGCGGCCTTGTGATGGGCGGGGGAGGGAAGATCGCCGGGGCTCCGGGTCTCCCACTCGGCGAGGGCGGCTTCGAGAAACTGTCGTCCTTTTG
>REEB01000048.1 GCA_007695295.1 Puniceicoccaceae bacterium | reverse complement strand
AAATCCCGGAAGTGCCGGCAGGAGAGGACGTGCGGGTGACGCTGATCGTGCGTTTTCTGCCGGGTCCTCCTTACTTTATTCAAACCTTTGTGCTTGGGATGGCGCGCGTGCCGTTCCGCATCTACCTGCCGCTTTCCATCGTGGGGTCGGCGGGGACGGCGCTGGGTTTTCTCTTTCTCGGCGAGGCGCTCATCCGCGGCGGCGTGGGGCTGATTTTCTTCGCGGTCTCCTTTCTGATCGCGGTCTTTCTCATCCTGCAACTGGTGCGGCGTCGGCTCGGGCCGGCCGGGCCGCGGGGCAACCCGGATTCGACGGCTGCGGAGGCCCCTTAGGGGGCCGGTTGGATCATGCGCGACTTTTTTCTCCCCCCTTTGGAACGTGAGCGTGGCGGCCCGGCCGGAGAGCCGGAGTCGGTCAGCGGACTGACCACCCGGATCCGGGAAACACTGGTGCGGGAGATTGGGGCCGTCTGGGTGCGGGGGGAGATCTCCAATCTGCGCCGGCAGGCCAGCGGCCATGTGTATTTCTCGCTCAAGGACGAAACCAGCCAAGTGGCGGCGGTCTGTTTCCGTGGTCAGGCCGCGCGGCTGCGGGTGAACCTGCGGGACGGCCTGCGGGTGGTGGTGGCGGGGGAAATCAACGTCTATGAACCGCGCGGCACCTACCAGATCGTGGTAAGGGAAGTGATCGAGGACGGTCTCGGGCGGCTGCAGCAGGCGCTGGAGGAGCTGAAGCAAAAGCTGGCGGCCGAGGGGCTCTTCGATGCCGAAGGCAAGCGGGAGCTGCCCGGGCTGCCGCTGCGGGTGGGCTTTGTCACCTCGCCGGACGGGGCGGCGGTGCAGGATTTTATCCGCATATTGAAGCGGCGCCGCTGGCCGGGAACGCTGGTGGTGCTGCCGGCGCGGGTCCAGGGCCGGGAAGCGGAGGGCGAATTGGTGCGGGGCCTGGCGGCCGCGGCGGCATTGCGGCCGGCCCTCGACTTGGTCGTCATCGGGCGCGGCGGCGGCAGCCTCGAGGACCTCTGGGCATTCAACCTCGAAGCGGTGGTGCGGGCGGTGGCGGCTTCACCCCTGCCCGTGATCTCGGCGGTCGGGCATGAGACGGACGTGGTCCTGACGGATTTCGCGGCCGACCTGCGCGCGGAGACGCCCTCGGCGGCGGCGGAGCTGATCAGCAGCGCCTTTCTGGCGGCGGCGGAGCGGGCCGCGGGAGCGCGCCGGGAGCTGATTCGTGTCGTGGAAAGGGCACTACGGGAACACCGCCAGGGAGTGAGCGTGTTGGCGGCCGAGTGGGCGGCCCGCAGCCCGGTGCGGCGTCTGGAAACGCTGGCCCAGCGTCTGGATGAACTGGAGTGGCGGATGGGGCGCACGGTGCGGGAAGGGGTGCGGACCCTGCGGCACCGGCAGGAACGGCTGGGAGACCGGCTGCGGTCGGTCGATCCGTTGCCGGACCTGCGGCGGCGAAGCGAGCACTTGGGCGACCGGAAGGCGCGACTGTTTCGGGCGACCGACGTCGGGCTGCGGCGTTTGGCCGCGGAGGTGGCGGGGCTGCGGCCGCGACTGGCTGCGCTCGACCCGCGCAGCGTGCTCCGGCGCGGCTATGCCATGGTGCGGAGGCTGGACGGCGACATGGTGGTGCGGCGCGATACAGTAAGAGCCGGGGAACGCCTGGAGGTGGAGTTTGCCGACGGACGACTGCCGGTGCGGGCGGAAGAGGATCCCGACAAGGGGCCGGAGTCCCGATGAGTTTCGAGCCTTGGGAATGGGGTCTGCTCGCGATTGCGGCAGTCCTCGTGGGGATGGCGAAGACCGGAATCGCCGGACTCGGCATCCTTTTTGTGGCGGTGTTTGCGAACCTCATGCCGGCCAAGCAGGCCAGCGGCTTTGTGCTGCCGCTTCTCATCGTGGGCGACGTGGTGGCGGTGCTGGTTTACCGGCGCCACACCAAGTGGCACCACCTCTGGCGGCTCTTTCCCTGGACCGCGGCCGGAGTGGTCTTGGGCTATCTGGCGATGGGGCGGATGGACGACCGGCAGGCCTCGGTCCTGATCGGCGGCATCCTGCTCGGGATGGTGGCACTGCACCTCTGGCGGGTGCGCCGGCGTGCGGCTGTGGTGGAGGAAAAGGCGGTGGCACGGGCGGGACCGGTGCTGGCGGCGTCGACCGGTCTGCTGGCCGGCTTCACCACTCTGGTGGCCAATGCGGCCGGGCCCGTCATGATCCTCTACCTGCTGGCGATGCGGCTGCCCAAACTGGAGTTTGTCGGCACCGGGGCGGTGTTTTTTCTTCTGCTCAACCTCTTCAAAGTGCCCTTCATGGCGGACCTGGGATTGATCCACGGGGAGTCACTGCGGTGGAATCTCTGGCTGGCACCGGCCGTCTTGGCCGGAGCCTGGCTGGGCTGGCGGCTGTTAAAAGTCATCAACCAGAAACTCTTCGAACGCCTCGCCCTCGGACTCACCGTGGTGGCGGCCCTGCGAATGGTGTGGGGGTAGGCGTGGTCAACCCCCCCCGGAAGCAGGGGAGGCCAGCGGCCGGCTGAGGGAGGAAGGCTCCGCCTCGGACGGTTGCTTGACCGCAGCCCAGCGGCCCTGCCCGACGCGGTAGAGCGGAACGGTGAAGAGGGCGAGGAGGAGAATGCAGTTTTCCCAGAAGAAAATGTTCATCGTGAAGAGCGTGGAGACGTGAAACGGCACCATCACCAGCAGCCAGATCCATCGAAAGCGAGGCATGAACAGAATCAACGGAGCGACCACCTCAAGAAGCGTGACGAGCGCAAAACCCGCCTTAAAGACCAGCCCGATCCAGGCATACTCGTAGTGGATCAGCCCATACGTGAATCCGTAAGCGCTCGGATTGATCGACTGCCAGGTGAGGTAGTTCAGAATGGTGTCGTCGAGAAAGATGAACGGCCCGTTTTCGGCGATTCGCCGGATGCCGAGCACGGCATAAGGCAGGGTGAGGACGAAGCCCGCACAGATCGGTCCGGCCCGGTAGAGGGCGTCCGGAGCGTCAGTCTTGGGCCGGCCCTGCACCGAAAAGCGGTCCGCGGCGGGAAAAAACGCCAGCAGCAAGCCAAGGTAGAGGATTCCGAACTGGGCGTGGTTGATGAAGGTGCCATGGCCCTTGAGCACCCCCTCAAACACCACGAAAGCAGCGACCGCCGGCAGAGCCCAGCCACGGAACGGCCGCAACCCCAGCAAAGCCGCCAGCAGCAGTGCGGCCGTGACGAACTTGAGAACGGCCAGGCCGGGCGCCGTCAACACCACCGAGAGGATGCCCTCGGGCAATAGCTTGATCAGCCCCGGAGGCTGAAAGACATCCGGCGGCAGTGCGGCCAGTTGGGTGAGCGGGACATAGAGCACATAGCCAAGGCAGAGCCCGAAGACAATGATGCGGAGCAGGCCCAGCGATTCAGCCGTGCCTTGATGGAGGAAGTCTTGGACGGATTGTTTCATCGACCAAGGTCCAAATGGTGGAGCTGCTCTTTCGGCAGCGGCAGACCCGGGCGCCAATCCGTCCCATTGATAGTTGTGCGATGCAGAGAAACAGCCATGATCGGGTTGTTTCGATTTCGACCCGAGCGCATTGCCACCAGTGCTGCGACCAACGCTTCGTAGTCGGAGAAATCCGCTTCACCGTCACCGGCGGCCTCCAGAGCCTTGTGGTAACGCTGGTGTACGTGGCCGAGGAAACTGCGCTCCCGCACCGCCATGCCGGGCTGGATCAACGGGGAAACGGAGCCGTCCTGATGATGTGCCAGCACGTGGTGAGTCACCGGGATGTCGACAGGCCGGGTGTACATGGTCCAGTTGACAAACGGAAACGTGTCGCCGGGACGATTGGCGATTTGGCCGGTCAAAGTCAGCCCGACGAGCAGGAGCAGAGCGGCGAGCCCGGGGCGGGGGAGGGAAGCGGCGAGGCCTCGGAGACGGGCATGGCAGCAGATGGCGAAACCCAGCAGGGTGTAGAGGATCAGCTCCATGAAGACCGGCTCCATGTAAAGGCGCAACCGAAGGACCAGCCCGGCGAATCCCGCCACCACCATGAACAGGCCCACGCCGGCCATGGTGGTCAGTCGTTGGGTGGGAGTCAGCGAAGCGTCGGCGTTCATGGGGGGCTGATGCAGTGGGGTGGGCTGTGGAAACGGGCAAGGAGGCGCTTCCGCGCAAGCGGGTTTGCGGTTGTTACAAAAACGGTTTATTGCCGAAAAACCTTAGGCCGCTGGGAGACTGGAACACCATGAGGGCGGTGATGGGTGCGGACGAAGCCGCGCATCGCGCTCCACTGCTCTGAAGGCTTACGCAGCCAAGAGAGATGTGCTGAGCCTGACCTCGTTTTTTCTCACCACATTCATCGACGGCAGCCGCTTCGCCCACGTCAATCGTCTGCGAAGGTCCCCTTTTGAAGGAGCTGTCCGGGTTGGAGTGCCATTCCGGCGATGACACCATCCGGCGGAATTTCAACGCCATCGAAGCAGGCGCTTCGGGTGATTGGATCACCGCGGCGACTCAGCCGATGTGGCTTTGTTTGCACGACCGCTTCATCCTCGACTGGGACAGCACGGTGCAGACCCGCTACGCTTCCCAGGAGGGGGCGGAGGTGGGATGCAACCTTCACAGGCGCGGCCGCCCCGGCCACCATCCGCTTGTCGCGGCGGTGGCGGGGACCCGCCTGTGTCCCCACTACCGCTGGCGCGGCGGAAAGGCCTCTTCGGCGCGGAGTGGATTGAGGCGATGGAGGAGGCGATGCTTTGGACAAAACGAATGCCCTGGCTCAACCGCGGCGCCATCGGGTTTTGCGCGGAAAGCCTGATTGGCTGGCATGAGCGGGAAGGCCGCCCGCACTGTCTGTTCAAGCTGCGGATGACCCGGAACCTCCGGCGGGCCATCGCGGCGGTGAAGGAGGAGGATGGGCCGGGCTGCTCCACGCCGGGGGTGGTGCAAACCGCCGAGATTGACCTGCAATGAAGCGGCTGG
>REEB01000183.1 GCA_007695295.1 Puniceicoccaceae bacterium | reverse complement strand
CTGATCGGCGAATTCGGATGGGCGGGTGGGGCTTGGGCCGGGGCCTGCACATTGTGAAAGTGGCGCAAGCCCTGAACATCGATGTGGTGGCGGGCTGCGACACCAACCCGCACTTCATCGATGCATTCCGGGAAGCGATCCCGGAGGGGCGTTTCACCGATAATGCGGAGGCCTTTTTGGGCTGGGATTTTGATGCGGTGCTGGTGGCGACCTACTGCCCCGCCCACGCCGACCACAGCATTTTGGCCTTGGAGGCCGGAAAGCATGTCCTGAGTGAAGTAACGGCCTTTCACACCTGCGCGGAAGGCGTCCGGCTGGTGGAGGCGGTGGAGCGCAGCGGGCGGGTCTATCAACTGGGGGAGAACTACCCGTGGTCCCTGCCCAACCGCTGGCTGGCGCAGCGCTGGAGGAGCGGGTATTTCGGGGCTTTGCAGTACGCGGAGTACAGCTATGCCCACGACTGCCTGCACCTCGCCTACACTTATATAGATGGAACCCCGGTGCAGCCCGGTTATGCGGTGCACAACTGGAGGAGCTGGCTGCCGTGGCATCATTATTGCACCCATTCGCTCGGGCCGGTCATGGTGATCACAGGAGAGCGTCCGGTGGAAGTGGTGGCGCTGCCGGGGACGGTGCGTTTGCCGGGGCACCTGCTGGAGTCGCCGGACGGGCTGGGCGGGATGGCGCCGAGCCTGGTCCGTTTCGCCAACGGCGGGCTGATGCGCAACCTCATGGGCAGCTCAACGCTGGACGGAAATGTGCAGCGGCTCTACGGCACCCGGGCCGCGAGCGAGATCCGCGACCGCCGGCTTTCCATCCGGCCGGGTGGCCGCGGCCACAGCCCGAGCCTTGAAGTCCAGCCCCGGATGGGAGAGCTGGACCGGCTGGCGGCGTCGACCGGTCACGGCGGGGGTGACTTCTGGACGCTCTATCACTTTGCCAACGAGCTTTTCAACGGCGTGTCAGGGCCGTTTGGCGTGCATGCGGCGGCGGATGTGACCCTGCCCGGCATCCAGGCCTACCGCTCCGCTCTGGAAGGAGGCCGGCCGCAGCCCGTGCCGGATTTTCGGATACTGGAAGAGCGGGACCGCCATCGCGGGGACGATTTTGCGCCGGCCCGGCCGGATCCGACCACGATCGCCTTTTCCGCCCGGGTTGACCGGGAGCGGGCGGGTGCATTCACCGGCGTGATGAAACGGCTGCTGGCTGCCGCCGATCTCTGGCAGGAAGCAGTGCACGCAGCCGAATGCTTCGATGAGCTGGCGGATCCGGAGCAAGTGCTCCGGCTGGCGGACCGGATGCTCGATCGACTGCGGGAAATCCGGGCGGCGCTGACGGATGCGCGGTCTTTGCTCGGAGTGGAGTCGGGCAGCGCCGGCGAGCGGGTGATCCGGGAAGTCTTGGGCCGGATCGATGCGGAGCGGGTCCTGGCGCCGGGCAGCCGCCAGCGGCTGCTGAAGTGGAGAAACGACCTCGCTCTGCGCCTGCCGGCGTGGGAACCGGCCGCGGGGGAGGAACTGCCGGCCCAGCCGCAGCTGCACATGCGGCGGGTCGGTTTTGAAACCCTGCCCGCCCTGGAACTGCCGGAAGGGTTTACTCTGCGGTCTGGGCGAGGGGAGTCGGATGCGGAGTCCTGGTGCCGGATCATCGGCGCGTCCTTCGCCGAAGCGTTGGGTGCGGAGGACTTCCGCAAGCGCATCCTGGAGAAGCAGGGCTATGCTCCGGAGCGCCACTTTTTCATCGTCGACCCCGATGGGTTGGATTGTGCGACGGCGGGGGCCTTCGGAGCGAATGACGAAGGCTACGTGCACTATGTCGGCACCCTGCCCAGCCATGGCGGCCGGAAGCTCGGTTTCTGGGTCTCGCTGGCGGTGTTGTACTGCTTTCGGGACCGCGGGCTGCCTTCCTGCTGGCTCACCACTGATGATGTGCGGCTGCCCGCGCTGAAGACGTATCATCGGCTTGGATTCGAGCCGATGATCACCCATCGCACCCACCGCCACCGCTGGCATCGGCTCGCGGAGCTGCTCGGGATCGACGCCTTCCGGATTTAAGTGACCGGGGGACCGGCCGGATCAGCGGATGACCGCCTCGGTTTGCGGGTCAAAGAGGTGGGCGTTGTCGAGGACGAAGCAGACCTTGACCATTTGGTTGGCCTCGAAGCGGTCGCTGCTGCGGACTCGGCCAATGAAGGAGTGGGCGCCGGTGTCGAGGTAGAGGTACGTCTCGTGCCCCATGGGCTCGGCGACTTCGACCTTGACCTCGGCAACCTGCTCGGGATCGGCGTCGGCCACGGTGAGAACATCCTGGACCGCCTCGGGCCGGACGCCGAGGACGACCGGTTTATCGATGTAGGAGGAACCGCGGCGGGACAGGGTATCGCTGAGCTTGACGCGGATGGCGGTGCCTTCGGTGTTCTTTTCCTCGAAGAAAAGCTGGTTGCCGCCGCGCCGGAGCGTGCCGTGGAGAAAGTTCATGGGCGGGCTGCCGATGAAGCCGGCCACGAACATATTGGCCGGGTGGTCGTAGAGGGTGAGCGGCTCGGCCACCTGCATGATGTCGCCGTCCTTCATTACGGTGATGCGGTCTCCCATGGTCATGGCCTCGACCTGGTCGTGGGTGACGTAGATCATGGTCGCGCCGAGGCGAGTGTGGAGCTTGGATATCTCGGTGCGCATGGAGACGCGCATTTTGGCGTCGAGATTGGAGAGGGGTTCGTCGAAGAGAAAAACCTTGGGCTTGCGAACGATGGCCCGGCCGACGGCGACGCGCTGGCGCTGGCCGCCGGAGAGGGCCTTGGGCTTGCGGTCGAGGAGGGCTTCGATGCCGAGGATGCCGGCGGCGTCGCGCACGCGGGTGTCGATCTCGGCCTTGGGGAATTTGCGCAGCTTGAGGCCGAAGGCCATGTTGTCGTACACCGACATGTGGGGGTAGAGGGCGTAGTTTTGGAAGACCATGGCGATGTCGCGGTCCTTGGGGAGGACATTATTGATGACCCGCCCGTCGATGGAAATGGTGCCGGAGGTGATTTCCTCGAGACCGGCGACCATGCGCAGGGTGGTGGATTTGCCGCAACCGGAGGGTCCGACCAGGACCATGAACTCGCGGTCTTCGATGGTGAGATCGATGCTATTGACCGCGCGGACGCCGGGCCCCTTTTTTTCGGGGTATACTTTGACGAGGTTTTCGATGACGACTTTGGCCATGGGAGGGGGACGGGTGACGGGAAAAGAGGGGATTGAACGGGGTAGGCGGAGGGGGTGTCAACATCCATTGGGGGCATCCGCCCGGGGGTGGTCCGGAGCGGGGGAGCAATAGGGTGGGGACCGGCCGGGCGTGGCCGGGACGGGTGAGCCAGGGGTGGCGGGGGACGGCCCGGCGACATGACCGGGAGTGTCCTGAAAAATCCGTGACATCCGGAACCGGGGTTGTCGTGGCGGCAGCAGGACAGGCGGTTTTGCGGCCGATCATCCGTCCCGGATGCACCGGAAAACCGAATACGGGGAGAACCTCCGGGGGGTTCAGCTGGCTTGTAGTGGAAATCCTGATTTGGGGAACCTTTGTCCGGAGCCGATGTAAAAATGAGATGAAAGCAATTTTTGTATTGAATTTCTCCTGTCATTATACGAGAAGGTACCCGATAGTTCGAGAGCCTTCCCGGTATCCACAAACCTGATCCAACGAGGAGCATCCCCATGGCCACGCAAAAAGTATCCGAAAGTTCACCGCTGACGTTCGACCTGACCAGCGATCTTTTCAGCACCCTGGCTGCCTACCAGCAGAAGCTCGGTATCAAATCCAAGAGCGAAGTCATCCGATTCGCGATCGCCAACTACAACTACGGCTCCTTTCGCTCCGACGCGAAGCAGCACCGTCAAATTTCCGTACGCCTGCCCCTGAAGCAGAAAAACGCCCTCGTGCGGCTGGCCAAGCAAAAGAAGGTCAGCATCGGGGAACTGCTGCGCGCAGCCTTGGAATCGCTTCCCGCAAATCCTGCGGATCTTGATACAGCAACCCAAACCTCAATCGTGGAAGCTATGAAAAAGAAACCAGCGAAGAAAGCAGCCAAGAAGACCGTGAAGAAGGCGGCCAAGAAAGCGGCGGCGAAAAAAGCCCCCGCCAAGAAGGCAGCCAAGAAGACGGTGAAAAAGGCGGCCAAGAAAGCCGCGGTGAAGAAAGCGGCGGTGAAAAAAGCGCCGGCCCGCAAAGCCGCCAAAAAAGCCGCGAAGAAGGCCACCAAGAAGGTCGCCAAGAAAGCTGCCCGCAAGTCCTCCCGGAAGTAAACTTTCTGGAGATCGGCCGCTTCCGTGGAAACGGCCAGCCCATCCAGGCGCGGTCTAACCCGGCCGCCGCCTGCCCCGCCCACTCTCGATATCGGGCGGTATGAGGCCCCCCGATTTTCGGCGGGGCCTCTGCCGTTTTCGGGGAGAAGACAGGGCGGAAGATGCGGCCGGTGGTCGCATCCGGATCCCCCCAAGGGTTCGGCGCGCGGGGCATGCTCCACACTTGCCTTCAATGGTTCGGAATCTATGGTTCGCGGCCAATGGCACCGGCATTAGAACCCACCCTTTCCGTATGGGCCCGCGGCGTGGCCCCTTCACCGACTCTGGCGGTCGACGCCCGCGCCAAAGCGCTCAAAGCTGCTGGGGAGGACGTCTGCGGTTTCGGCGCCGGCGAGCCGGATTTCGACACCCCGGATTTCATCAAAGAGGCCTGCATCCGGGCCTTGCAGGAGGGTAAAACCAAATACGCGCCGGCGGCGGGTTTGCCGGAGCTGCGCCAGGCTTTGGCGGATCGCTATGCTGAGCGCTGGGGAGCGGCGGTCTCGCCGGGCCAGGTGGTGGTGAGTCCCGGAGGCAAATTTTCTTGTTACCTCGGCATTCTGGCGGTCTGCAGTCCCGGGGATGAAGTGATCGTGCCCGCGCCCTACTGGGTGAGTTATCCGGAAATGGTGAAATTGGCCGGGGCGACCCCGCGAGTCGTTTGGTGCGGCGAAGAGAGCGACTTTAAGATGTCGGCGCAGCAATTGCGCGAAGCCATCACCCCGAAGACCCGCCTGTTGATCCTGAACAGCCCGTCCAACCCGACCGGCACGGTTTATACGGAAAGCGAGCTGCGGGCACTGGCTGAGATCGCGGTGGAAAGAGGCATCTACCTTCTCTCGGACGAGATCTATGAATACCTGCTCTATGGAGCGGCCACCCATCACTCGCCGGCGTGCTTCGGGCCGGAGGCGGCGGCTCTGACGCTGACGGTTTCGGGCTTTAGCAAGACCTTTTCGATGACGGGCTGGCGGCTCGGCACGCTGGTGGCAAACAAAGCGGTGTCGGGTGCCGTTGCGGACCTGCAAAGCCAGACGAGCTCGAACGCGACCACCTTTGCCCAATATGGGGCGCTGGCGGCGGTCCGGGAGCGGGCGCAGGCGGAGGCGGCGGTGCGGAGCATGCGGGAGGTTTTCGACCGGAGGCGGCTGCGCATGCTGGAGGCGCTGCGTGCGCTGCCCGGGGTGAGTTGCCGGGAGCCGCTGGGGGCGTTCTATCTGTTTCCCAACATCGTGGATCTGTGCGCGGATGCGGATGACTTTGCGGCCCGGCTGCTGGAGGAAGAGAAAGTCGCGGTGGTGCCCGGGGGCGGGTTTGGCGCACCCGGATTCATGCGGCTGAGCTATGCCACCGGCGACGACGTGATCGAGAAGGGCCTCTCCCGCCTGGAGCGTTTTTGCCTCAAGCTGAAGGCCGCGAACTAAAGCGGAACCATCCGGGAGGCGCTCTCGGATCCGGGAATGAGATTTGGCTTTTCCCGGCCACGGCGGCAGGCAAGTGTTGGCCGTCCTCGCCCCGAACCGGCAGCAACACTCCTGATTTGTCATGGCACTCTTCATCGGTATCGACAGCGGAACCCAGAGCACCAAGGCGGTGGTTCTGGATCTTGAGAAAGGAATCGTGGTGGCGGAGAGCCGCGCGCCTCATGAATTGATATCCGGACTTCCTCCCGGGGCCATGGAGCAGCATCCGCAGGACTGGATCGATGCCATGGAGACGACCATCGGGGAGGTGCTCTCGAAAGTGGACCGCGACCGTGTGCGGGGCATCGGCGTCTCCGGCCAGCAACACGGATTTGTGCCGCTGGATGCAGAGGGCCGGGTGCTCCGGCCGGCCAAGCTCTGGTGCGACACTTCCACCGCCCCCGAGTGCGCTTGGTTGACGGAGGCCTTGGGCGGGCCGGAAGCGGTGTTGAAAAAACTCGGCAACGCCTTCCTGCCCGGCTTCACGGCGCCGAAGATACTCTGGTTGAAGCGGCACGAGCCGGAGAACTTCGCCCGGTTGCGGCACGTGCTCCTGCCCCACGACTTTCTGAATCACCACCTCACGGGTGAGTATTTCATGGAATACGGCGATGCCTCCGGCACTGCTCTGATGGATGTGCGCAAAAGGGTTTGGTCGGCCGAGGCGATCGAAGCGATCGATGCCGGGCTGGCGGATTGGCTGCCGGCCCTGAGCCATCCCGCCGATCCCGCGGGGCGGGTTCGCGGCGCGTTGGCGGAGAAGTGGGGTTTGGGGAAAGACGTGCTCGTGAGTGCGGGCGGCGGCGACAACATGATGGGGGCGATTGGCACCGGCAACGTCGCGCCGGGCCGGGTGACGGCGAGCTTCGGCACCAGCGGGACCATCTATGCTTACAGCCGCGAGCCGGTGCTCGATCCCAAGGGTGAGATCGCGGCCTTCTGCGATTCGACCGGCGGCTGGCTGCCGCTGCTCTGCACGATGAACGTGACCGGTGTGACAGAGCTGCTGCGCAACCTCTTCGGACGTGACCATGCCGACGTGGAAAAGCGGGTCGCGGAGGCTCCGCCCGGCTGTGGCGGACTCCTGCTCCTGCCCTACCTGGAGGGCGAACGCACCCCGAACGTGCCGGACGGCACCGGAGTCTACTTTGGTTTGAATCGCGGCACGGTCCAAGAACCCCACCTGCTGCGCGCGACCATGGAGGGAGTGACGCTCGGCATGAACTACGGACTCCGGCGGCTGGCCGAACTCGGGGTCAAGCCGGAGACAATCCTGCTGACCGGCGGCGGCGCCCGGAGCGCCGGCTGGCGGCAGATCATGGCGGATTGCTTCGGCGTGCCGGTGGTGGGGATGGCCGAGGATGAAGGGGCGGCCCTGGGCGGCGCCTTGCAGGCCGCCTGGTGCCAGGGCCGGCAGTCGGCCGCCGACCTCTGCCTGGCCGACCTCACCGACAAGGTGGTGAAAGTGAAAGAGGAAACCCGCTGCGAACCCGACGCGGAGCGCCACCAGCACTACCGCCGGCTCCAGGACTTGCAGGACGAACTCGGCCGCGCCCTGCGGCCCGTCTTTCGGAAGCACCGCGCCCTCATCTCGGGCTGAGTCCGGCGGAAACCCGGCTCTTCGCCGCGGTGTCGGATTGACGGTCCGGGCGCGGCGCGGCATCACCCGAGGGCATGAGCACGAAAACCCGTTCCGCCGCCCCGAAAACACCACGTCGCCAAAAACCGACTACACAAGGTCCCGACACCTCTTGGTTTGTCCAGGACCGTCTCGGACTCTTCATTCACTGGGGCACTTATGCGCTGGCGGCCCGGCACGAGTGGGTCAAGCGCAACGAGCGGATGACCGACGAGGCCTACCAGCGCTATTTCGACCACTTCAATCCGGATCTGTATGATCCCCGGGAGTGGGCGCGGATGGCCCGGGAAGCGGGCATGAAGTATTTCGTCATCACCACCAAGCACCACGAAGGCTTCTGCCTCTGGGACAGCAGGCAGACCGACTACAAGGCGACCCGCACACCCTATGGCAAAGACCTGCTCAAGCCGATGGTGGAAGCCTTCCGGGCGGAGGGATTGAAGGTCGGGTTTTACTATTCACTGCTGGACTGGCACCATCCGGACTACCCGGTGGACAGCCACCACCCGCGGGCAGAGGATCAAGCCTACCGCAAGGCTAACGCGGGGCGCGACGTGCGCAAGTACGCCGCTTACATGCGGGCGCAGGTGAAAGAGCTGCTGACTGGCTTTGGCCGGATCGACATCCTTTGGTTCGACTTTTCCTTCCCCGGCAAGGACGGCAAAGGACGCGCCGACTGGGAGTCGGAGAAACTGCTCGCGCTGGTGCGCAAGCACCAGCCGCATGTCCTGCTCGACAACCGCCTCGACCTGCCCGGCAGCGGCAACTTCGAGACCCCCGAGCAGTATGTGCCGGAAGACGGCGTGCGCGACGCGGAGGGCAACCCCGTGGTTTGGGAGGGGTGCCAGACCTTCAGCGGCTCCTGGGGTTACCACCGCGACGAAGCGAGCTGGAAGAGCGTGCCGATGGTGATTGAAATGCTGGTCAACCACGTCAGCCGGGGCGGCAACTTGCTCCTCAACGTCGGCCCGACCGGGCGGGGAGAATTCGACCACCGGGCCAGGGAGCAACTGCGTGCCATGGGCGAGTGGATGCGTTTGCATGGACGCTCCATCTACGGCTGCGGGCGTGCGCCGGATGAATTTCCCGAGCCGAAAAACGCCCGCTACACCTGGAATCCGGAGGCCCGCCGGCTCTACGTGCATTTGCCGAGCTGGCCCTTCAAGGAAATTCACCTGCCGAACCTGATGGGGCGGGTGGCTTACGCCCAGCTCCTCAACGACGCCAGCGAACTGCGCTTCCGCGACCGCTCGGTGGCGGTGCATGCCAACATGCACGGCCGCATTACCGGGGACGAAGTGGTGGTGGAGCTTCCGACATTGAAGCCACCGGTGGCGATGCCCGTGATCGAGTTGTTTATCCGGGATTGATGTCCGGCTTCTCCGGCGCGCCGGGTCCGGCCTTTGGTGCATCCGAGGGTCGGATACGGCTGCTCCAAGCATAATAGAGGTAGGAGGCTCCGACCAGGAGCAGACCGAGGAAAACCGAGGAGGCGATCCGGTAGGGCGTGGCGGCTTGGGCCATGTCGAAGAGAAGAACCTTGGCGATGGTGACGGCGAAGAGCCCAAGGGCGATCCAGCGCAGGGCCGGGAGTCGGAGGCGGAAGCCGAGAGCGATGAGACCGAACGAATAGGCGGCCCAAAGGATAGAGAGCGCGGCGCCGCGTGCGGCGGGCCAAGCGGCATCGACGCGGGCGAAGACCTCCACGTTGGCAACCAGGAAGAGCAGGGCGCCAAAGGCCGACCAGGCCACGATGGTCGCAAGGTTTCGGGTCGCGACGGAATCGGGCGGGGCCGGATTTCGGGCCAAAGCCAGTCCGGTCCAGCCAAGAGCGGCGAGCACGAGGGCGGCCTGGGGAACCCGACTCCAGTCGAGGGCGGAGTCGGGCAGTGGGCGGCCATCCAGGATACGGTCAAGCAGAGGCTCGTAGCTGCCATAAAACAACATGCCGACGCCGAGAACGAGGAAGATGGCGGCGGCCAACTTGAGGGTGCGGCTGGAGGAACGCAGGCCGGGGCCGATGAGACCGGCGGCGAGCAGAGCCCAGAAAGCGGCGATCCAGCCGCCGTCAAAGAGCACTGGCACGGTGACGCCGACAAAGGCGAGTCCCTGGGCGAGCATGATGGCGGCGGGCATCTGCTCCTGCGGGCGGCGTCGCATTAGCCAGAGTGTGGCCCAGAGGGCGAGGGCCGCATAGCCGAGCGAAAACAGGGCCCCGGTCTCGAGGGTGAAGCGATCGGCGGTGAGGTAGAGGCAGAAACCGAGTGCGGCGATGGCGTTGGGAGCGGTGACGAGGAACGGCCCCATCCTACCGTCGGGTTTCCGGAAAAGCGCATAGGCGAACGGTCCGAAGGAGTAGGTGAGCAGGTAGAGCTGGATGACCGCGATGACCGCGAAGTAGTGCTCCGGCTGATACCGCTGGATTTGCCAGGCGAGAAAGAGCGCCCAAGTGAAGCCGCAACCGAGGTAGAGGAGGAGCGACCAGCGGCGGAAAACGGTGACCGCGAGGATGCCGGCGTTGAGCAGGCCGAGGTAGAACGGCAGGACCAACGGATGCTCGGCGCCCGGCCCGAGCACGACGGGGGAGAGGAAGCCTCCGATGAGCCCGAGGACGGCGAGCCATTTGCTGGCCAGAGCGACTGCGAGGGTGCCGGCGAGCAGGGTGGTGGCGATGAGCAGGCCGAAGGCGGTGGCTTGGCCGATGAGTGCGAAAATGCCGTGGGCGGCGAAGCCGGCGAAGTAAAAGGCTCCAAGACCACCGCCGATGAGCCCGAGGCCGAAGCCATGATGACCCCGGCGGCGGAAGACCGCCCCTGCGAGCGCAAGTGCGATGCCGGCGCCATAGGTGAGGAAAACGCGGGCGGTCGGGTTGATCCAGCCCTGTTCGAAAGAGTATTTGAGGAAAAAGCCGATCCCGAGGAGGGTGAGGAGGAGGCCGGCGATGAGGAGGCCGGTCTGCCCGAGATGAATTTCACGGAGCGGGTGGTGGAAGGCGGGTATGGGTGCCGGAGGGACCGGCGGCGGGCGCGAAGGTGTCGGCACCGGCGCCGGCGGGACGGGGGGAGGCTCCGGCTTCGTCGCAGGCACGGGTGGTGGATGAGGCTTGGCTGGAGCAGGGACGGCCGGGAATGCGGGAGGGGCGGTGACCGGAGACGGTTTGGCCGCTGGGGAGGACGGTGCGGGGAGTCGCTGGAGCAGACTTTCGAGACGCTCCAGCCTCGTATCAATGCCTCCGATACGAGTGAGGATGACGATGATCAGAACCACCGGAAGCAGCAGAATGACGAAGGCGACAAAGATCAAAGCAGACATAGGCAGGCGGGGTGACCACCAGCCTATGGCGGGGTCGGCTTATCGGAGCAATCCGGAATCCGGCACGGTGACGAAATAGCTTCCCAAGGTGGCCCGGTTTTGCTTGGCCCGCGGTGTTGAGTGGTGGACAGTGGGAGGGTCTACTGTTGCCATGACTGTATCCAAAAGCCCCTTCACCCTGAGTGGTTTTGCCGATGAAATCGGTCCCGATCTCGCGCTCCAGATTGAAACCCTGCGGGCCTGTGGCGTCGGCCACGTCGACCTGCGCGGCGTCTGGGGGGTGAATGTGCTCGACTTTTCTCCCGAGCAGGTGGCCACGCTCCAGCGGACCTTTGCGGATGAGGGGATCACCGTTTCCTGCATCGGTTCGCCGATTGGCAAGGTTGATGCGTTGGCGGATTCGCTGGAGGCGCACCGGGAGCGGTTCGAGACCACCCTGCGCCGCTGCGGCGAATTCGGGACGCGCTTCATCCGGATTTTTTCCTTTCATCACCGCGGCCATCCGCCGGAGGCGGTGCGCGAGACCGTCTTCCGGGAGATGGAGTGGATGGTGGGGCGGGCGGCCGAGGAGGATGTGGTGCTGCTGCACGAGAATGAAAAAGGCATCTACGGGGACACGCCGGCGCGCTGCCGTGAATTGCTGGACCGGTTTGGGTCGCCGCACTTTCGGGGGATTTTTGATCCGGCCAATTTCGTGCAATGCGGCGTCGATCCGCTTGGGGAGGCTTGGCCGGTGCTGCGCACTTCGACCGACTGGTTTCACATCAAAGATGCGCTCAAGGAAACCGGCCGGGTGGTGCTGGCGGGAGAAGGCGATGGCGGGATCGAAGCGATTCTGCGGGATGCGGTGGCGCGGGGTTTCCGCGGCATGCTGACCCTCGAGCCGCACTTGGGGAGCCTGAAGGAGCTGGACGGTCCCGGGCGCTTCCGGGTGGCGGTGGAGGCGCTCCGCCGGGTGCTGGCGCGGATCGGGGCGGAGAGTTAGGGCCGGAGCTGGCTCGACCTCCGGTTTCTTTGGATGCCGTGATCAGGCCTCAAATGATGCCGGCGCCCTGGAGTGAAAGGTAGGTGGTCGGGGCCATCGTGCGGATGATGCCGGCTTCACGCTCGACCGCGGCTTGGTTGGAGGCACCCCGCTCGAGCAGGCTCCACATGCCGGGAAAGGCTTTGCGGAATCTGGCGGCGTGGTGGTCGTTGATGAAATAGGCGGTGTCGCGAAAGTCGTTGTGGATATTGCGCTTTTCATTGCCGAGGAGTTTGCGTTGGGCGGCTGAGCCCTTCATGGCGCGGAATTTCTCGGCATCGATGCGGACCTTGGCGTAGAGTTCGCAGAACTGGACATCGGTGAGGAGCATGGGAGCGACGAGCCGAGTGCCATGCTTGGTGAGAAAGCGGTGGGCGAGGGCGGCCCCAATGGTTCCGACCTCGGTCTGGATACGGAAGACGGCGGTGTTGTGGGCGCCCGGCAGGGGGATGAGCTTGTATTTGCCGCCCGAGCCCGAGGTATCGCCGGGGGTGAGGATGACGGGCCGCATGATTTTGCGGGCCTCGTCTTCCATGATGAGGGCGGTGTAGTTGCGGACATTTTCGGGGAGTGAGATCTGATCGAGCTTGAAATTGCCGGGGCCGGGGACGGGATCGAAGGCAAAAATATTGACGAACTGGTGCTGCGTCTTGGGGTCCCGGGCGAGGGCGTGGGCAAGCATGTGGCAGGTGATGGCGCCACGGCTCCAGCCCGCCATATTGATGGTGGCGGGCGGGGGAGTGCTGGCGGAAAGGGCCTTGATGACCTCGACGGCGTGCTCGACGTTGTGCTCCCAACCATAGCCTTTGGTGGTCCCCTTGAGAACGGCGAATTTCGGCGCCTTGATTTTGAAACCGGACTTGGGATCGTGGAGACCCGGGGTGCGTGCGAGAGTGGGCCCCTTGCCGGGTTTGCTGCCGACACCATCGTTGATCATCCAGTCCCGGTTTTCAGAGCCCTGGGTGCGGGAAGCGAGGTTGGCGATGACTTCGTCGGTGCGGTCGCGGTTAAAGCCGGTTCCGCAATTGTAGACAGTAAAGACGCTGGGCATGGCGGGCTTGGGTTGAGTTGAAGAGCGCGGAGCGGACCGCATTCGTTGTCACCCAATCCTGTCAACCAAGATGTCTTTCGACCATCGAAAAAGTCGTCGCGGGCGACTTTCCGGTCGCGGTCCACGGGCTCAGCCCAAAGCCGAGAGCGCAGGCCAGGGGCCGAAGCCCGGGTGGAGCAAAGTCGGGCTGGAAAAGCCGGCTTCGGGCGGAGCTGAGAACGGGCGCAGGAGGCGGGCGGGCTCCGGCGGCACCGGATCGGCCGGAGCAGGGAGGCGCTCGGCTTTGGCGGACTGTTCGTAGAGTTCGCGGAGGGCCGGGGGCAGGGTGGCGGGATCGAGGTCGGCTTCCGGACCGGCGTAAACCACGTTGTGCTCCGGGTCGGTGATGGTGAGAAAACTGCCGCCTTCGGGCAGCGGATGGCGGGCGATGGTGCCGGCATCGCTGCGAACGACGCTCTGGCGCTCGCCCAAGCGGATGATGGTGGTGGAGTGGCGGCCGCGTTCGCGCATGCGGTCGACGATCTCGGCGACCTGATCGGCAATTTCCCGGGCTTGGCGGCCGAGTTCTTCCTTCATCTCCGGGGCGCTTTCCTGCAGTTGGCGGAGTTGCCCGCGGAAGTCCTCCATAATGTCGCGGAAGCGTTCCGCATCGAAGTTGAATTCGAAGAGCGGAGGGGGCGGAGGTGCGGGAGGCCGCGGAACGCCCGGCACCTCCGGCACGGGCGGGGCAGCGGGAGCGCGCTTCCGGGGAGGCGGAGGGTGGCGCGGAGCCGCGCTGAGGGTGGCTTCGAGAGACAGCGGCCGGCCTTCGCGCAGGAGTTCGAGGCGGAGGGAGTCTCCGGGGGAACGGGTGCGTACGAGGGAGCGGAGTTGGTCGGTGTTGAAAAGGATCTGATCGTCCAGCCGCAGGAGGATATCGTGGTCGAGGACACCGGCGGCGGCGGCGGGGCTATCGGGCAGGACTAGTACGATGGCCAGGCCCATGCCCTCCTCAAGACCGAGATGGCGTGCCGTGAGGGGAGGCACCGGGGTGGTCTGGATTCCGAGGTAGGCGGGTGCGGGTCGTTGGGCCGGTGGCGGCGGTGTGGATTCGGCGGCGGGAGCGGCCGAAGCGAACAGGAGTGCCAGCAGACAGGGCAGGGCGGTGTAGTGGAAATGTGGATAATGGGCCATAGGGCAAAGCGGTTCAGAAGGTTTCAAGGGCAAGGAAAACGATTTCCTCTCGAGGGATGGCGATTTCGTAGGCGGTTCGAGTGACCGGATCCTGGTAGGAGAAAGTATCCAGAAACTGGTAGCGGACTTGGCGGGCGGGCAACCTCTCCCCGATCCAGACGATGCCGTCGTCGTGCCAGCCCTGGAAGTTATGGAGGGCCTGGACGGGCTGGAGGCCGGCGACGCCGGTGGGGGTGGGACCAGGGATGGTGGTGGCGGGGGGAAGCTCGGGGGCAGCGGGCTTTTGGAGCAGGCCGAGACCGACGACGAGCAGAAGAGCAGCGGCGGCAGCCAGCGGCAGCAACCAGCGGTGGATGGATCGGAGCGATTTTTGGGGGTGACGCTTCTGCAGTTCTGGCGGGAGTGGTGCGGGCTGGAGACGGCGGAGGCGCTCCTCGAATAGGTCGTGGGGAGTCATGTCAGGCGGCGGCGGAGGTTTTCGAGGCCGTAGCGGTAGCGGGAAGCGGCGGTATGAGGGGAGAGGTCGAGGGTGGCGGCGATTTCGGCAAAGGTGAGTCCGCCCCAGAGGTGGAGGACGACGACCTCTTGTTGCTCGGGCGGCAGTTGGCGCAGTTCGGCGGTGATGGCGGCCTGCTCGGCGCTATGGGCGGGGTCGGGAGCGAACCAGCCGGCGATGCCATCCCCTGCGGGTTGGCCGGCGAATTCCTCCCGGCGCCGGCGACGGGACTGTCTGCGACCGAGGTCGATGGCGGCGTGGCGGAGGGCGCGATAGAAGAGGCCTGGAACGGGTGGGACACCGGCTTTCCAGACCCGGAGAAAAGCCTCCTGGTAGACATCCCGGGCGTCGGCTTCGCTTGGGGTCTGTTGGCGGGCGAAGAGCAGGAAACACGGGCCGTGGTCCTGGAGGCAGGCTTCCCAGCTCGGGTAGGGGGTTGAGGGCTCCATGCGGGCGCATTCATTGTGCACCCATGAAAGCGCCGCCGGAAGACGCATTTGTCTGTCCGGCGGCGGTTTTTTTTACGCGACCCCAGTCGGGGAGGGTCGGTGTGGTGGCTAACTGGAAGGGAAAAAAGCTTCGACGACCTCTTTGTATTCTTGGGCGGAGAGGTCGCGGAATTCGATCCGGCGGAAGTCCCGGGTGTAAGGGGTGCCAGGCGGGAATTTGCCTTCGGCGAAAAAGTCATGGAAGCCCCAGAACCGGCGGGGTGGGTTATAGATGTGGCTGTGGCTGACCGGCCAGGGCGAGTTGGCAACCTCGCTTTCGAAGAGGGCGACGAGCGAGCCGCGGTAGACGAAGTCGCGCGAACCCCAGTCCTCCATGAAGCGGGGGAAATTGTGGGCGCCCCCGCTGGCATTGTTGGTATCGACGACCGACTTGGGGATGGTCGGGGTCAGCCCGGTGAGGAGAGCGGCCGAAACCTCGGTGTGCACGGCCTTGGTTTTGGACTTGGTGTTTTTGTTGAAGGCCGGGGAGAGGATGGTGATGGCATCGGCGGCGATGGCGGCGGGGACCTCGGCGCGATCGGAGGGCTTGTTGTCCGGGGAAGTGGCGCTGCCGGTGGAGGTGTTGCCGTCGGAGTTGTAGTGCCCGAAGACATACAGCGGCGCATTGGTGGCGACGGTGAAGCCCGGGTTGCGTCCGGCGGCGTGGTTGTAGGAGGGATTGGGGAGATCGAGACCGTTGACTAGTTTGACGGAGTGGTTGGCTATGCTGGGCCGGATGTGGTCGGCGCGGCTGGTGTGGGAGGTGGAGCCAACCGGGATTTGGAGGGGCATCTCGATGTAAAGGACCCCGCTGAATTGTTTTTCCGGCTCGTAGGCTCCGCCCCAGGCGGCGCGGCCCTCGGGGGCGTCGGCGTAGCCGGGGGCATGGTCGTCAAGAGCTTTGCGCAGCCGGGCAATATCCACCACGGTGAGGTTTTGGCCGGCGTTTTCCCGGCGATCCCAGAGGCCGGAATGAACCGCACTGCCACTGTCGGAGAAGGGTTCGTTGACGATGATCTGGCGGAGTTCGTCGGTCTGGGGGATTTCGATTTCGATGGGAAAACCATCGGCATCGCGGAGAGGGGGATTGGAGGTGGAAACGGGTTCGTGGGGGTTGGCGGTCTGGTAAGTGAAGAGTTTCCAGCCCGAGGGGTCGTTGATATCGGTGACGCGGACGATGAGGCCGGCCTTGGCGGAGAATTTCTCATTTTCGACGGCCACGCCCTTGGTGTCGGGATCGAGATCAGGGTCGATGCCGAGTTGGGGCTCGATGAGGGCGTATCCGTGGTTGAGGCCGGTGTAATTGGGATTGAGGGGATCATCGGCCACATAATCCTTGATGCCGACCGGGTTGAGGGAGCGGACGCCGTGCACGGCGGTCTGGACATTGCCGTGCCAGCGGTTGCTGGCGAGGGACTCCCAATCGGAATGGCGGCTGTCCATTTCGAGGCTCATGGTGCGCCATTCACCGGAAGGAGTGCGGACGCGGATGGTGCCGGTCTGCCATTCGCTGCCGTGCTTGTTGGTGCGGTAGATATGGCCGGCGGAGGTGACGGTGCTGTGAAAGTCGAGACCGCCAATGGCTTGGATGTACATGTCGTGGTTGCTGTGGACGGGCCCCTGCATGGCCATGAAGGGGCCGGGGTGGAACTCGAGGTCGAGGTTGTAAAAGACAGCGTGGGAAAACAGGGCGGAATCCCGGACTTGGAGCACTTGGAGGCAGTGGGCTTCGACCTCGGCTCCGGTGAGGGGATGGACGGCGACGGCGCGGCCGACGATGGCGATTTCGCGGACGTTGGCGCGTTTGCCCTTGAGCGGGTCAAACTCGTTGGCGGGATCGTTGGGATCGATGAAGACGGTGGTGGCCGTCTGGGGAATCTGGCCGCCGCGGAGCTCGAATTTGCCCGTCACGATATTGGAGCCGGCGAAGAGCGTGGTGGCCGAGGAAGGGATGGTGAGGGGGTTGTTGTCCGGCTTGAGTTCGTCCTCCGGCAGGGAGACTTGGGTGCTGAGGCGTCGAACGAGATCGGCGAAGCCGTATTCGACCATGGACTCGGCGGCGTTGCGGGCTTCCAGCCAGAGACCGTGGCGGACGTTGATGCGCTTTTCCGTGAGCGAGTAGCTGAGCAGGCTGCTCACGAGTACGGTGAGGATAAGGGTGAGGAAAACGACCGTGACAAGGGTGGAGCCACGGCGGCGGCGGTCGGGTTTGGTATTTTTTTTCATCCTCGTGGAGAAACAGTGAAGTTGTAGGTGTCGGTGACGCGTTTGGCGTCGTTGCCATGGAAGATCTGTCCATTCACGACCACGCTGCGTTCGCGGTAGTTGTAGAACAGTTTGCCGTTGGCGAGACCGCGGGACATTTCCACGACCTCGGGAAACGAATCGAGGTCGGCTTCGTCGGGCAGCAGGGATTCAAGGGGAGCGGTGCTGGCGGGGCTGAAAGGGATGTCGAAGCGGCGGACGGGGCCGGTGCTTTCGGGATCCTCCGGGTTCTCCGGCGATCGGTAGTAGCCGATGAGTCGGGCGACCGGAAACCTGAGGTTGGCGGTATCAGGGGGACCGTAGTAGATGAAGACGACCAAGTCCCCGGAAGAGCCATGGCGGAGCCGTTGATCGGCATTGGCACGGTCGTTTGCGGCGAAGGAACCGTAGAGAAGGAAATTATTGGAGGCGCGGGCCGCATCCGTCATGTGCGAGGTGAGGGTCCGGATATCCTTGTTGATGGCCAGTTTCTGCTGGGTGATGAAAGCCCCGCGGAAGGTGGTGAGGAAAAAGCCGAGCATGCCGGCGAGGATGAGGCCGACGAGGCCGAGCACGATGAGGATTTCGACGAGGGTGAAACCCGAGCGGCGGTGGGAGAGCGGCGATTTCATGCGGTCAAAAGGAAGGGACAATGGATTTGACGAAGCGGACGCTGGCTGAGTGGGGGCCGGCGGTCCCGGGGCGGTCGCGGGCTTCCCACTCGAAGTGAAGCGTGACCTCGAGGGCGCGCCAGGCCTGGGTGGGCTCGAGGTTGTTGATGGTGGGCGTGACCCACATCTGCATGTAGCGCGGGGTATAGCCGACTTTGGGATCCCCATCCTCCAGTTTCATGCCGGTATCGGGGCAGATGGTGCCGCCGGACTCTGTGCGCACGAGGTCGATGAGGACGCCGAGGTGCTCGCCGCCCTCGAATTTTCCGATCGGATTGCGCTGGTTGAGATAGAGGGGCTCGTCGACCACATCCATGCCGCCCAAGCCGTCCTCGGCGACACCCTTGGTGGGGATGGGATTGGCTTCCGGGTCGCCCCAAACCTCCAGCAGGACGAGATAGTCCATGGATTTAATCTGTTCGATGAATCCTTGAGCGACCGTGAGGGCGGTATTTTCAAAGACATTGCCCTCGGCCACGCGCCGGCCTTGGAGAAAGACGGCCAGCACGGACAGGCAGACGGTGGTGAGGATGGCGACGGAGATGACGACTTCGAGCAGGCTCATGCCGGCCCGCCGATGGCGGCCGTTACGGCTGGGTTGGAAGGTGCCGGGACGGTTGGGGGTAGCCGCCGGATCGGCGGATAAATCGGATCGGGCAGCAATCATGGTGATCCAGTGGAACGGATTGGGCGGCCAAACTATTACCGGATAAATCAAGAATGGACTGCATCCGTTCCTGATTGATTTTCGCTTTACGCGAAGGATACCAGGTTTCGTTGAGTAATTCCTTCACGGTGGCCGGGGTTTCTCCACACGCACGGTGATGGCGTGATTGATTTCTGGTGTAACCGTTCCGCACCTGCCATCGTCTTTCGTGCGTTCAAATATGAAATGGTCCATCCCCCTCCTTGCGCTTGTTTCAGTCGTGTGCGGCATAACGGCCGCGCATTATTTCCTGGAAAACCGTCAACTCCGGCAAGAGATCGAGATTCTGGGCGAAACTGCGGCGAGAAGTGCGGTGCCGGCGAGTGTGGCTCCGGTGGCGGCGCCGGAGCCTGCGCTGGAAAGTGAGATCGTCGAAGGTCCGGAGCGCCGGGCGGAGGGGGGCCGGCGGGGGGACTGGCGGCAGGAAACCGCCGCGGAGGACGGCGGGCAGCCAGCCCTGCCGGAAGCGCGTCGCGGACCGCCCCGGGGCGGTCAATGGGGTGAGTGGATGACCCTGGCCCTGACGGATCCCGAGATGCGGGAAGCGGTCGTCCAACGCACCAAAACAGAGCTGGACCGGGAGTACGCCTCGCTCTTTCGCCATTTGGGCTTGGATGAAGTCGAGCTTGAAGTCCTGCGGACCATTCTCGCCGAGGAGCAACTGACCCGCCTGGAGCGCCGGATGCTGGCGGCGGGAGGCGAGAACGGCCTCAGCTGGCAGGATGCGACGCAATGGGCGGAAGGCCGCCGTGAAAACCTGCACCGGGAGCTGGCCGCGATCCTCGGGCCGGACGTCGCCAACCGGGTCAGCAACTACCAGGCGACCCTGCCGCAGCGCAGGGAAGTCTCCACTTTAGCCCGGCGGCTCGACTATACCGGTGCTCCTTTGCAGCCGAGGCAGGAGGAGGCATTGGTCAGGACCTTGGCGGCCGCGCAGGCGGAAGTGCCGCTGAGTCAGGATCTTTCCAGCAGCGTGTGGCGTCCACGGACAAATTACACTCAAGCTGATGTGGAGACTTTTCTGGCGGAGCGGCAACAGCGCGATGCGCTCGTGCTCCAGCAGTCGCGGTCCTTTTTGGACGATCGCCAACTGGACCTGCTGGCCGACCAGCAGATCCAGGACCTGGAGCAGGTCGAGCGGCAGCTGCGCTTTCGCCTGAGGGCCGAAAGCGGGGATTGAGACTCCGGTGGCGGACCAAACATTTCACGCTTGATCCGCGGAGCGCCGCGGCTTTCATAGACGTGTTCGATCAGCACGGAGAGATGGCTGAGTGGTCGAAAGCAACGCTTTGCTAAAGCGTCGTACCTCAAAAGGGTACCGAGGGTTCGAATCCCTCTCTCTCCGCCACTTTCCGCAGGAAAGCAATCAAGAGAGAGGGAGTCGAACCCGAGGAGAGGGTTTGACGGAGCGAAGCGGAGATGGGGCGGCCGCAGGCCGGTCCGAAGGACTTCGCGACAGCGAACCCAATCCCTCTCTCTCCGCCACTTTCCGCAGGAAAGCAATCAAGAGAGAGGGAGTCGAACCCGAGGAGAGGGTTTGACGGAGCGAAGCGGAGATGGGGCGGCCGCAGGCCGGTCCGAAGGACTTCGCGACAGCGAACCCAATCCCTCTCTCTCCGCCACTTTCCGCAGGAAAGCAATCAAGAGAGAGGGAGTCGAACCCGAGGAGAGGGTTTGACGGAGCGAAGCGGAGATGGGGCGGCCGCAGGCCGGTCCGAAGGACTTCGCGACAGCGAACCCAATCCCTCTCTCTCCGCCACTTTCCGCAGGAAAGCAATCAAGAGAGAGGGAGTCGAACCCGAGGAGAGGGTTTGACGGAGCGAAGCGGAGATGGGCCGGCCGCAGGCCGCCGCGGAGCGGTGGGTGAAGCCCAGCCAATCCCTCTCTCTCCGCCACTTTCCGCAGAACACGGTTTAATGCAGAATCATCGCCGGCCGGGCGGGCCGATGGGGCGGCGGCGCACGGGTGGTTGGTCGTCTTCGGCCGTTTCCGTTTCGTTGGGTGCGGTGTGCTCGAGCGGCGACTCGTGGGCCGGTGGTGGCGGAGGGTCGGGATCGGCCGGGCGCAGGCGCGGCAGGACGAAGGCCACAACCAGCCCGAGGAGGACGAGGGCGAGGGCATAGCCTCGGCGCTTTTTCTCATCGGGCAACCACCTTCGCTCGAGCCGCGCGACCACCGTAATCACGACCAAAGGCAGGATCCAGACGAGCAGCCAGGGCAGGGCGAGTCCTTCAAAAATCGAGCGGAGAAAACGAAACAGCGGCAGCCCGCAGACCGCCGCGACAAAAACGACCGCGAAGGTGAGGCTGTGGCCGCGGATGGCTTTCCAGACCCAGCGGAGATCGAAAGGGTTGATCATGGTGGCTTTTGCGACGGCAGAGAGAAGGCTTGCCGCTCCCGGAAGCATCAGTATTCTCTATCGTCACCTTGCGCGTTGTTCAGGGGTGGATGCAATCCTCCGCCGTCCCCCGCTGGAGTCTCTCCCGGTCGTCAGGCCGGTAATGCTCCAGGCAGTGGTTTGCCCTCCGGTCCCGGCCCCGCGCCCTCCGTATCGCAGACTCCTCTACCCCATACCCCACCACTATCCATGGCGACCGAAGTGTGTTCCCGTCCGGTTCCGCGCAACCTCCGCATCGTTCTGGTGGAAGACCACCGGGTGGTGCGGGCGGCGCTGGCCTTCCTGCTCAGCTCCCGGCAAGGATTTGAAGTCTGCGGAGAAGCGGGTTCGAGCGAGGAAGTGGAGCCATTGCTGGATCGGGTGGAGCCGGATGTTGTCTTGATGGACCTGATGCTGGGTTCGCGGGATTGCCTGGACCTGATCCAGAAACTGCACCGGGACAAACCGGAGTTGCCGGTGCTGATCATCTCCAGCTTGGGTGATGAAATGTATGTGCGGCGGGCTTTGCGGGCGGGAGCGAGGGGGTTCATGGTGAAAACCGAACCCGAGGAGCAGTTGTTCGCCGCCCTGCTCCATGTAGTTGCCGGCGGAGTGTACCTTTGTGAAAGTCTGTCGTCGCGGGTGTTGCAAGGGATTCTGAAAGTCGGCCATGCCTCGGTCTTTGACCCGATTGAAGTGCTGAGTGATCGGGAGCTGCAGGTTTTTAACCTCGTGGGGCAGGGCCTGACTCCGAAACGGATGGCCGAACAGCTCAGCCTCAGCATCAAAACGATCGAGGCGCACCGGCAAAACATCCGCCAAAAACTGAACCTGGATAGCTCCACCGCGCTCGTGCAACAGGCCTCGCTCTGGGTCAGCCGGCATCCGCACTGAGGGGCAGGCGGCGGTGCGGCTGGGTACGGGCGGCAGCCTCTCTCGCGGCTGGGTTTCAGAAACTCCAGACGAGTGGGATGACGATCATGGCGATGACGAAGCAGAGCAGGTTGAGAGGGAGACCGATTTTCACAAAGTCAGCGAAGCGGTAGCCGCCGACGCCGTAGACGTAGGTGTTGGTCTGATACCCGATGGGGGTGGCGAAGCTGGCCGAGCCGGCCAAGGCCACGGCGATGAGAAATGGCTTCATTTCAACCCCCAGAACCGAGGCCGCCCCGATGGCGATGGTTGCCATGAGGACGGCGGCGGCATTGTTGGACAGAATCTCAGTCAGTGTGCTGGTGATGAGAAAAATGCAGGCCAGCATGACGAAAGGCCGCCACTCCTCCGCGACCAGCAGATTGACACCATAAATCATGGTTTCGGCCAGCAGCGTGGAAGTGCCGGTGCGCTCCATGGCAATGCCCATCCCAAGCATGCCGAAGATGATAAAAAGGATGTTCCACTGCACCGCCTGGTAGCCTTCCTTGGGGCGGATGCAGCCGGCGAGCATAAGCACGACGCAGCCGATGATCGCCCCCATTTCGATTTTGACCAGATTGAAGGCGGAGAGTCCGACGACGGCGGCGATGGTGCCGAGGACGAGGGGGAGATGGCCGGGCACGCGGGAGGTGGGGATGGGCCTCCGGTCGATAAGGAGGAGGTCATCATTGCCGCGGAGGTTTTGGATGGCTCCGTCGGTGCCGAGGAGCAGGAGGGTGTCTCCGAACTGGAGCGGCAGGTGGGCGAGTTTTTCGCGTACATTTTTCCCGTGGCGGTGGACCGCGAGGACGATCATGCGGTAGCGCTGGCGGAAATTGACCTCGGTGATGGAGCGTCCGCTGAGCTGGGAGTTGGGTCCGATGACTGCTTCGACAATCATGCCCTCGTGGGAAGCGATCTGCTCGAGCCCGAGGCCAATTTCGGCGAGCAGGTCGACGCCTTCGAGGGAGCGGGCATGGGCGAGGCCGGAGGGGCGGCAGGCGAGAACGAGCCGGTCTCCGGCCTGGAGTTTGACTTCCATGAGATTGGCCTGCATGGGAACGCCGAAACGGACGAGGTCGATGGGGCGGATGCCGCGCCGGTCGAGCAGTCCGGCCTCCTTGAGGGTTTTGCCGATCACCGTGGACGTGGGGGAGACGAAGGCCTCGGTGATGTATTCGCGGCGTTCGTCCTCGCTGAGGATGGAGGTGAGGGTTTCGCGGACGGGCAGGAGCCGGTTGCCGAAAATTACGAGGTAAAGGGCGCCGGCCAGCAGGATGGGCACTCCGATGAAGGCAAACTCGAACATGCCGAAGCCCGGTTCACCCGCCTGGATGGCAAGCCCGTTGACCAGGATGTTGGTACTCGTGCCGATGAGGGTGCAGATGCCACCAAAGATGGAGGCGTAGGAAAGCGGGATGAGCAGCTTGGAGGCGGGGATTTTCATCGTGTGGGCGAGGCTCAGCACGATGGGCAGGAAGACGACCACGACCGGGGTGTTGTTAATGAAAGCGGAGAGGCCCGCGACCGTGAGCACGAGGATGAAAACCAAGCTGCGGTAGCCGAGTCGGGCGAGCTTTTGGAGGCGCGCGGCGATGCCCTCGATGGCCCCGGAGCGCTCGAGGGCGGCGCTGAGGATGAACATCGCCCCGACGGTGATCGGGGCGGGATTGGAAAAGACCGTGAGCGCGTCTTGGATGGGCAGCAAGCCGGTGGCGAGGAGGACGGAGAAAAGGGTCAGCGCGGTCAGGTCCGGCGGGATCTTTTCCATCGCGAAACTCACCAGGGAGCCCACCGCCTCCCA
>REEB01000103.1 GCA_007695295.1 Puniceicoccaceae bacterium | reverse complement strand
TGTGCTGGGCTATGGAATCGACACACCTTTGGTGCTGGAAAATGTCCAAACTCCAGACGGCATCCCGGAGGAGGAGGCCGTCAAAGGGCGGCCCGGGCCGGCGATGCTGCCGCGGGCTCCAGGTCGACCGGGATGCGGAGAATGGCCTCGGCGCTTTTGCCGTAGGGGCCTTCCCGCACGACCTTTCCGGCCGGATCGACCACCAGGGAGCAGCCAATGCAGTTGCGGCCCTGCCAAGGTCCGCCGGTCATGGGTCCGACATTGCTTGCGCCCGCGACCCAGAGCCCGAACTCGCGGGCGAGCGGCTGGTAGGCCTCGCGCCAGAGTCCGCCGTAGGGATCGAGGGCCTGATCGTGGTCGGCGGTGACCGCCCAGGCGCAGGGTGAGAGGATGATCTGGGCACCGAGCCGGCCGAGGCTGCGGCCGATGAAGCGTTCGGGGGCGTTGGCATCCGCGCAGATCATGAGCCCGAAGACGCCGAGATCTGTAGTGACCACTCCGATACGATCACCAGCGGCATAGTAAGGGCGGCCGATGTCGAGTTCGTGGATTTTGCGGTGGAGGCCGCGGAGCTTTCCCTGCGGCGAAATCAGCACGGCGGCATTGTAAACCCGATCACGGTCGCGCTCGGTGAGTCCGGCGCAGACCCAGACCTGGTGGGCGGTGGCCGCGGCGGCCAGCCGGCGGAAAGGTTCGCCGCCGGGGATCGGTTCGGCCTGATCAAGGGCTGCAGGGTGGGTCCACCCCAAGTCCATGGCCTCGGGGAGCAGCACCACCTGGCAGCCGGCCGCGGCGGCCGCGCTGATGTGGCTTTCGGCCCGTGCAAGATTGGCGGCCTTGTCGCCGCCGTCCACCCGCATCTGAATCAAGCCAAGGTGAAACCCCATCCCCGCGACGCTGGCTTCGGCGGCGCCGGGGAGCAAGGCGGATCGTGCTTTCGCCAAGCCGGCGCTGGGCGCTCTTCAGAGCAGGGCCGGAAGGAGGAGCGGCTCGGCCCGGGTGGCCACGGCCATGACGGTGGCGTTGTCCTCCCAGGCGATGAGGTTGTAGTTGTTTTCCTGCCACCACTGGCCCCGGGGTGCGTCGAGCAGATCGCGGGTCTGGTCGTCGAAGACGAAGATATGCACCAGGTTGCCCTCGATCTTGACACAGAGGACACTGATCTGCCCGCCC
This sequence comes from Puniceicoccaceae bacterium, assembly GCA_007695295.1. Taxonomy (GTDB): domain Bacteria; phylum Verrucomicrobiota; class Verrucomicrobiia; order Opitutales; family Opitutaceae; genus REEB01. Next base: position 22,644 of record REEB01000103.1, on the reverse strand, counting down.
CGGTCGTTGGAGAAAACCTTGCAGCCGACGGCGGAAGCGAGGGCGAGGGCTTCGGGGAGGGAGCCCGGCACGGGGGCGCCGCGGTCATGCAGCCAAGTCTGCAGCGAGGTGACATCGCTGGCTCGGTAGTCGAGCAGAACGATGCTGCCGGCGAGCCGGGAGAGGGCGAATTCTCCGGGTTCGAGAGAGGGACCAAGGCGCAAAAGCGAGCCCATGTAGACTGCGCTCAAGACGAGGAGGGCGGCGAGACCGAGGGCGGTGAACTTCAGCCAGGAGCGGCGGTTGCCGGCAGCGGCGGTGACCTCCCTTGAGAAGGGCAGGGTGGCGAGAATGGATTCCCTGCCCTTGGCGGGACCGCGGATGTCGGCGAGGGCGTCGGCGAAACGGCGGTCGAACTGCTCTTGGTCGGCCAGCCAGGCCTTCATGGCGGGGTCGCGCTCGCAGTGTTGGAGGGCGGCCCGGAAGTTCGGGTCTTCGGCATCCGCTCCGTTGGGGCGGTAAGCACTGAGGATTTCTTTGGCGGTGTGGTTATCCATGGTCGACCTTTCCGGGAAAGGGGAGGGATTCGCCGGGGTTGGCGGCGCCGTTTTCCAAGCGGGCGCGGAGCTGGTCCTTGGCGCGCCGCAGCCGCGACATCACGGTTCCGATGGGGATGTCGAGGACGGCGGCGATTTCTTTGTAAGAAAAGGATTCGAGGTAAAAGAGGGAGAGCGGCGCCCGGTAGCGTTCATCGAGCGCATCGAGCAGTTCGAGGGCGTCGGCGGCATCGAGGCTGGAGCCGGGGGGCCGGGGGGATTCGTGGGAAGGCTCGGCGACGAGGTCGAGGGAAGTGGATGGGAAGCGGCGGCTGCGGCGGTAGTGGTCGATGAACTCGCGGTGGAGGGTGCTGAAGAGCCAGGACTTGGCTTTGTTGTCCTCGCGGAGGCGGCCGGCGTTGGCGGCGAGTTTGTGAAAGGCGCTTTGGGTGAGGTCGAGGGCGTCGTCGGGATTGCGGCAGAGCGAGAGCGCGAACCGGTAAAGCGGGTCGTACCAGTCGTGCACAATGGCTCTGAAGCTTTCCGGGTTCATTGAGGCTAGGACGTGTGGGGCGGGGTATTATTCCCCGGAGAATTGTTGGTATCAGAGGGAATAAAGCGAAGGTTGCTTCGTCGGAGGCTTTTGGTGCTGTAGTTCCGGAGGAAGACGACTCCGGCAGCCCAGATTATACCGTATCACGAAAGTTCATCATGAAAACACTTCACTCCCTGCAGCTAATGGGAACAGCTCTCCTGACCATCGCGGCGGTGCTGCTTGCCGCGGGCGGCCTGCACGCATCGGAGGCCAAGCCGGCCAAGCCCGAGGCGGTGGCCCTGATCTTCCATGCCGATTGGTGCGGCTCCTGCAAGGCCATGGAGCCCGTCATCAAGGAGGCACGGCAGGAGCTGGGCGACGCCCGCGCCCTCTTCGTCACCCTTGATCTCACCAACGACGAAACCCGCCGGCAGGCCGAGCTGCTCGCAGCGGCGCTTGGCCTCGGCGACATTTATGCGGAGCGGGGCGGCCGCACCGGCGCCATGCTCGTGGTCAACCGCGCCACCGGCAAGGTGGTGGAAACGGTCACCCGCGAAGACGATGCCGCTGCCGTGGTTCGCAAGGTTAAGGCGGCGATGAAGAGCTGAAACTTCCTCCAGCATGACCGAAGCGCCCGAGCGTCCCGGAGCCGTCTCCGGGGCGGTTTTTAAGCTGGCCGCCGGAGCGGGCCCCGGCGGCCCGGCGTGCCCGCGGCCTTGCCTGATCCGGACCCGCGCGGCGGGCTGACTGTTTCCATGGGATTGTCCGCCACCATCCAGACTTGGGTGCGCCGCAACGCCCGCCAGCGTTTCCGGATGATCCGGCCCTGGCTGGTCGGTCGCACCCTCCTCGACGTGGGCGCGGCCGAGGGTTGGGTGGGGTGGGCCGCCCGGGAGGAGACGGGCATGGAAGTGCGGCTGGTGGATGTGGCCGACCTGAATCGTACCGGACTCCCCCACGACCGCTATGACGGCCTTTCGCTCCCGTATCCGGATAACAGCTACGACACGGTGCTGGTTCTGCTCACCCTGCACCACTGCGATGAGCCGGAGCGGGTCCTGGCGGAGGCGGCCCGGGTCGCCCGCCGCCGGCTCCTCGTGACCGAGTCGGTCTACCGCACCGCTCCGGGTCGTCTCCTCCTGCGGCTGCTCGACGGCGGCTTCAATGGCCTGCGTGCGGCGGGGTCGATGGCGCCGGCCCGGCACTTCAAGACAGTGGCGGAGTGGCGCACGGTTTTCCGCCGGCACGGTCTGCGGATCGAGGCGGAGCGCTGGCTCTCCCGCGGCCTCCATTGGCAGCGGTTGTTTGTGCTCGAGGAGGAGCGGCCCACCCGCCCGAAGGAATAAGCGCGGTTGCGGTTCGTCCCATTGAACTCACGGTTATGTGAGTTACCCGTGCCCAACGACCACACCCGCTTATGTCCGTAATGTCTCCGCCACCGCCGCTCACCACCGGGGCGACGCCTTCGTTTGCCGCGACACTCGCCGCCCACGGCCGCCCCCTCACCCGGGCCGCTCCCCGGGTCCTCCAGGTCAATGTCGGCAAACTCTGCAACCTCACCTGCATTCACTGCCACGTGAACGCGGGGCCGAAGCGCAAGGAGATCATGACCGGCGAGACGGTGGACCGGATTCTCGCCTGGCTCGGGCCGACGCCGATTGAAGTGGTCGACCTGACCGGCGGCACGCCGGAAATGATCCCCGACTTCCGCCGGCTGGTCGAGGAAGTCCGGGCGCTGGGGCGGCGGGTGATGGTGCGCTGCAACCTCACCATCCTCAACGAGCCCGGCTACGAGTGGGTGGCTGATTTTTACCGCCGGCACCGCATCGAAGTGATCGCTTCGATGCCGTGTTACAACCCGGAGAACGTCAACGAACAGCGCGGCGACGGGGTCTTTGACTCGAGCATCAGCGCACTGCGGCAGTTGAACGCCCTCGGCTACGGGCGCGATCCGGACCTGGAGCTGCACCTAGTCTACAATCCCAACGGCGACCGCCTGCCGCCGCCACAGGCGGAGCTGGAAGCCGATTACAAGCGGGAGTTGCGGCGGCATTTCGGGATCGAGTTCAACCACCTCTACGTCATCACCAACATGCCGATCGCGCGCTTCGCCTCCTGGCTGCGGCGCAACGGGCGGCTCGATGCCTACCACGCCCTGCTGGCGGACAACTTCAACCCCGCCTCGGTCGAGGGCCTGATGTGCCGCGACACGATCAGCGTCGACTGGCAGGGAGCGGTTTTCGACTGCGACTTCAACCAGCAGCTCGACCTGCACCTCGGGCGCGACGGCGGTCCGCTCCGGCTCTGGGAGGTCGACCTCGACACTTGGCGGCGCACCCCGATCCGCACCGGCAGTCACTGCTTCGGCTGCACCGCCGGCCAGGGCTCGAGCTGCGGAGGCGCGGTGGCGGAAGCCTGAGAGCGGAGCCGCTCCCCGCTTGCGGCGATCCGGGAAAACAGGAATAAGCCGGGGCGGTGGGCGTCACGGTGGCATGAGCAATGAACCTGCCTCTTTGTTTTGCCGCCTCTTCAGCGCACACCGGCCCCGCCTCGGAAGCTTCGGCAGGCTCGTTTTGGCAGGCTTGTTCGCCGCGTCAACCGTGGGAGCGCTTCCCGATGTGCCGGCGGGGATTGAACACGACCCGCTTGATGCTCTCCTCCGCAAGTATGTCGATGAACGGGGCTTCGTCGATTATGCCGGCTGGCAAGCCAGCGTGGCAGATGCCGCGGCATTGAAGGCCTACTTGGAGCAGTTTGCGCCCGAGCCGGAGAGTCCCGCGGAGGGGGACGACAAGATCGCCTCCCTCATCAATGCCTACAATGCCTTCACCATCGCCTTTGTACTCGACCACTATCCGACCGAAAGCATCCGCTTGCTCAATGATCCTTTCGCCGGAAAGCACCACCGGGTGGGGGGAGAGAAGATCAGTGTGGACGACATCGAGCACGAGATGCTGCGCCCCGAGATCGGTTGGAAGGTGCATGCGGTGGTGGTGTGTGCGGCACGGAGTTGCCCCCCCTTGCTCAACCGCGCCTACCGGGTGGAGACGTGGGAAGAGCAGATGGAGGAGCGCTACCGCACCTGGCTGGCCCGCGAGGATCTCAATGCCTTCGACACCGGGCGCTTCCGCGCCACCGCGGAAGTTTCCCGGATTTTTCGCTGGTATGCGGAGGACTTTACCGGCGATCATGCGTTGCCAAACATTCTCCGGCGCTTTGGTCCCGAGTCCCACCGGGACTTTCTTTCCGGCGACTTCCGCATTACTTTCAAATCCTACCACTGGGGTCTGAACGACCAGAGCGAACTCGGCTCGGATTACCGCCACAGCATCCTGCGAAGCCTGTTTTAATGAAAGCCTCCGAACTCTTTGTCCGCTGTCTTGAAAATGAAGGTGTCGAATACATCTTCGGAGTCCCGGGGGAGGAAAACCTCGACCTGCTTGATGCGCTTTCCCGGTCCACGATCCGGCTGATCCTGACCCGCCACGAGCAGGCGGCCGGTTTCATGGCGGCCACCTACGGCCGGCTCACCGGCAAGGCCGGCGTCTGCCTGGCCACCCTCGGCCCCGGCGCCACCAACCTCGTCACCCCGGCGGCCTACGCCCAGCTCGGGGCCATGCCCCTGCTCATCATCACCGGGCAAAAGCCCATCCACACCAGCAAGCAGGGTCACTTCCAGATCATCGATGTTGTCGACATGATGTCGCCGATTTCCAAATACACCCGGCAGATCGTGAGCGCGGCGGCCATTCCCGCGCGTGTCCGCAATGCCTTTCTCCGCGCGGAGGAGGAGCGCCCCGGGGCGGCCCACCTGGAGCTGCCCGAGGATGTCGCCCGCGAGGAGACCGAGGCCGCCCCCATCCGCGCCAGCTACCACCGCCGCCCCGTGGTCGAGGACAAGGCGGTGGCGCACGCGGTCGAGTTGCTCCGGGCGGCCCGCCGGCCGGTCCTGCTGATCGGCGCGGGCGCCAACCGGAAGATGACTGCGAAAATGCTCCGCGCCTTTGTCAGTCGGCAGGGGATTCCGTTTGTCACCACCCAGATGGGCAAGGGGGTGGTGGATGAAACCGACCCGCGGTTTCTGGGCAACTGCGCCCTTTCCGCGGACGACTTTCCCCACCGTGCCCTCGAAGCCGCCGACCTCATCCTCAACGTCGGCCACGACGTGGTCGAGAAACCGCCGTTTTTCATGAACACGGGCCGGCGCACCGTCATCCACGTCAATTTCCTCCCCGCCGAAGTGGACCCGGTGTACTTTCCCCAGGCCGGATTGATCGGGGACATCGCCAACAGCATCTGGCGGCTCAACGAAGCGCTCGAACCGCAGGCGCACTGGGACTTCGGCTACTTCGAGCAGGTGGCGGAGGCCCTCCGCGAGCACACCTGCCGGGGCCGGGACGACGACCGTTTTCCCGTGCTCCCGCAGCATCTGGTCCAAGTTGTGCGCTCGGTGCTGCCGGACGACGGCATCGTGGCCCTCGACAACGGGATCTACAAGATCTGGTTCGCCCGCAACTACCCGGCCCGGCAGCCCAACACCGTCCTGCTCGACAACGCCCTCGCCTCCATGGGTGCGGGCCTGCCCTCGGCCATGGCCGCCAAGCTGGTCCATCCCGGCCGGCGGGTCCTCGCGGTCTGCGGCGACGGCGGCTTCATGATGAATTCGCAGGATCTGGAGACGGCGGTGCGCCTGCGGCAGGACTTGGTCGTGCTCATTCTCAATGATTCGGCCTACGGCATGATCCGGTGGAAGCAGGCCCAGATGGGCTTCCAGGATTTTGGCCTCTCCTTCCGCAACCCGGATTTCGTGAAGTATGCCGAAAGCTACGGCGCCTCCGGCCACCGCATCGAGTCGACCGCGGCCCTCGGGGAGACGATGGAAAATGCCTACGCCGCCGGCGGGGTGCACCTGATCGATCTGCCGGTGGATTACTCGCAAAACGGCCCCGTGCTCTTTGAGGAAATCCCCCGCGAAAGCGCCCGCGTGCGGGCGCCCGGGAGCGACGCTCCCGCCACTTGAGGTTCGAATTCCGCGCCAACCTGCCTTAGCATTTCACTGCCATGGAAAAAACCTATCCCTACTACCTTGCCAACCGACCCGAGCAGCCCAACACCGACCTGTCGGTGAAAAACAAATACACCGGGGAAGTGGCCGCCCGGGTGGCGAAGGCAGACGCCGCCGTCATCGACGCCGCCATCGGCAAGGCGGTGGAGGCGGCCGCCCCCCTGCGGGCGATGGCGCCTTTCGAGCGGGAGGCCGTGCTGCGGCACTGTGCGCGCCGCTTTGAGGAACGCTTCGACGAACTGGCCAACGCCTTGAGGATCGAGGCGGGCAAGCCGATCAAGGACAGCCGCGGCGAGGTCACCCGGCTCATCGAGACCTTTCGCATCGCGGCCAACGAAGCTGTCCGCGACCAGGGCGAGGTGCTCAACCTCGAGATCAGCGAGCGCTCCCGGGGCTACCGCGGCTTTTCCAAGCGGGTGCCGGTCGGACCCTGTTCCTTCATCTCCCCCTTCAACTTTCCACTCAACCTCGCCGCCCACAAGATCGCCCCGGCGCTGGCGGTGGGCTGCCCCTTTGTGCTCAAGCCCGCCAGCCTTACTCCGGTCGGCGCCCTCCTCATCGGCGAAGTCCTCGCCGAAACGGATTTGCCCGCGGGGGCCTTCTCCATCCTGCCCTGCTCGCGGGACGGGGCCGAGCTTTTCACCACCGACGACCGGCTCAAGCTCCTCAGCTTCACCGGCTCGCCCGATGTGGGCTGGTCGCTGAAGGCCAAGGCTGGCAAGAAAAAGGTGGTGCTCGAGCTCGGCGGCAACGCCGCCTGCATCGTTGACGCCGGGGCCGACCTTGGCGACGTGGTCGACCGGCTCATCACCGGGGCTTTCTACCAGTCCGGGCAGAGCTGCATTTCCGTTCAGCGCATCCTCGTCCATGAGTCGCTGGCCGACGAGCTGGAGAAGCGCTTCGTCGCCGCCACCCGCGCCCTCAAATCCGGTGATCCCGCCGAGGAAGACACCTTCATCGGCCCGATGATCTCCGAGAAGGAGGCGGAGCGGCTCGAGGGGTGGATCCAACGCGCCGTCGATGCGGGAGCTGACCTCCTTTGCGGCGGCCGGCGGAAAGGCGCCCTCCATGAAGCCACGGTCCTGAAAAAGGTGCCGCGGGAACTGGAGCTGTACTGCGAGGAGGCCTTCGGTCCGGTGGCGTTGATCGAGGCGTATTCGGATTACGGTGACGCTTTGGCCGTGGTCAACAACAGCCGCTTCGGCATCCACGCCGGGGTCTTCACCCCGCGCCTCGACCATGCCATGCGGGCCTGGGACGAACTCGAGGTCGGCGGGGTGCTGATCAACGAAATCCCGTCCTGGCGGGTCGACAATCTCCCCTATGGCGGCGTCAAGGACAGCGGTCTCGGCCGCGAGGGCGTCCGCTATGCGATGGAGGACATGACCGAGATCCGGTCCCTCGTCATCCGCGATCGGAGGAGTTGATCTACGGTCGGGGTGGGAATAGTCCGGCCGCTGCATCGTCAAGCATGCCACATCCCGCTGTCATGACCACCAAGCCCGCCTCGCCTGTTGCTGGAATCCCGGCCCTTTTTCATCCCGATACGGAGGCCAACCAGACCCTCCGCCGCCACGTCGCGCCGCCGGACTGGGTCAACCCGAAGCCCTCCGGGCGCTACAACCTCGTCGTGATCGGCGCGGGCGGGGGCGGGCTGGTCACCGCCGCCGGCGCCGCCGGGCTGGGCGCGAAGGTCGCCCTGATTGAAAAACACGCTCTCGGCGGCGACTGCCTCAACGTCGGCTGCGTGCCCTCGAAGGCGTTGCTCGCCGCCGCCAAGCGGGCCGCCGCAGTGCGCAAGGCGGGTGAATTCGGAGTGTCGTTGAACGATGGATACAAAGTGGATTTCCCCGCCCTGATGGAGCGGATGCGCCGTTTGCGGGCCGAGATCGCCCCCCATGACTCGGCCGAGCGGTTCGCGGGTCTTGGCATCGATGTCTTTCTCGGCGAAGGGCGCTTTGCCGACCGGGAGACGGTCATGGTGGGGGAGACCGCATTGAGGTTTTCCAAAGCCGTCATCGCGACCGGCGGCCGTGCCATCGTGCTGCCCATCCCCGGGCTGGAGGAGGCGGGCGCCCTCACCAACGAAACGCTCTTCTCCCTGACCGAGCTGCCGCCGCGGCTGGCCGTGATCGGGGCCGGCCCCATCGGCTGCGAAATGGCCCAGGCCTTCGCCCGCTTTGGCAGCAAGGTGACGCTCTTCGAGGCGGAGTGCCGCATCCTGCCTCGTGAGGACGAAGAGGCGGCCACCGTCGTCCGCCAGGCGCTGCACCGCGACGGGGTGGAGTCGATTTGCGAGGTGAAGATCGAGCGGGCTGAAGCGGCCGGGGCGGAGAAGCGCCTCCATCTCGTGCACCGGGGCGAGTCCAAGACGCTCGATTTCGACGCCATTCTCGTGGGGGTGGGGCGGGCCCCGAACGTCGACGGCCTGGGCCTGGAGGAAGCCGGCGTCGCCTACGACCCCCGCACCGGGGTCACGGTCGATGCACGATTGTGCACCACGAACCCACGCATCTTCGCGCTCGGCGATGTGGCCATGAAATACAAATTCACCCACATGGCGGGGGCGACCGCCCGTCTCGTGATCCAGAATGCGCTCTTCAAGGGCCGCAAAAAGCACACCGATCTTCTCGTGCCGTGGTGCACCTACACCCAGCCCGAGCTGGCCCATGTCGGCCTCTACGAGCACGAAGCCAGGGAGCGCCACGGTGATGCCGTGCAGACCTTCACCCAGCCTTTTTCCGCCATGGACCGCTCCATCCTCGAAGGGCAGACCGAAGGGTTCGTCAAGGTCCATGCGGTCAAAGGACGCATTCTTGGCGCCACCATCGTGGGCGAGCATGCCGGCGACCTGATCTCGGAAATAACCGTGGCCATGCGCGCGGGCATGAAGCTGGGAACCCTTTCAGGGGTGATCCATCCCTACCCGACCGCCGCCGAAGCCATCCAGCGGATCGGAGACGCCTACAACCGCACCCGCTTCACCCCTTTGCTGCGGAAACTCTTCGCCAAATGGCTGGCCTGGACGCGGTAAGCCGTCCGCGGTCGATTTTTTTCGTCGCCGCCCTGGGCTGGCTTGTAGTGAATGGCTTATTACAAGCGGATTGTCTGGTCGAGGACTTCGCCGGGCTGGATCGCTGGGAACCCTTGGTTTTTGCCGGCATTGCCCGCGAGTCCCATTACGAAACCCGCCGCACGGAGGACGGCCGCACCTTCCTGCACATGGAAAGTGAAGCTGCCGGCTCGGCGCTGGTCCTGAAGGAGCCGCTCGATGCATCCGCCTGTCCGGTGGTCGAGTGGCGCTGGCGGGTGGAGCGCCCGATCGTCGATGCCGATCCCATGCAGCGGTCCGGGGATGACTATGCGGCCCGCATCTACCTGTTTTTCGAGTATGAAGGCGACAATCTTCCTTTTGCCGATCGCGTCCGCTACCGAGCCTACCGGATGCTGCGCGGCGACTATCCGCCGCACTCCGCCCTCACCTTTGTCTGGAGCCAGCGCTCTCCGCCTGGTTCGTCCTTTGCAAACCCCTACACCGAACGGGTCGGCATGCGGGTGCTGCGCGGCCCGGAGACACCGCTGGACAGTTGGCAAACCGAGCGGATCGATGTCCTGGAGGAGTACCGGAGCACCTTCGGCGAGGACCCTCCCTCCACCCCGATGCGCCTGGCGATCATGACCGACAGCGACGATACCGGCCAAAAAACCCGGGCCGCGATCGATTGGATCCGGGTAAGCCCGGGGCCCGTGAATTAGCCCCGCGCTTCCGGATCCGCACCTGCAGTCCTCTTCCCTTGCTCCAACCGGCCGGGGAGCACAGACCCTTGGGATGAAGATCGCCTTTGTCGCGGATGCCCACCTCATCGCCGACGCCGACCCCCACCAGCGGCGGCATGCCGCCCGCGGCTTTTTCAAGGATGCCTGGCCCTCCTTCGCCGCCCTTCTGGACCGCGTCAACGATGCTTCGCCCGACGTGGTCGTCTTGCTCGGCGACTTGGTCGACTGGTTCAGTGAGGCGAACGTCGATTTCGCCCTCGAATTGGTTTCCCGCCTGAAGCGGCCCTGGCTGTGGACGCCCGGCAACCATGACCTCGAGGAGCCGGACGGCGTTTCGGAAGCGGGGGTGGCGGCGGCGCGCGACTACTGGCGCCGGCGGGGCTGCGATGGCGGCTCCCGGATTATCGACGCCGGGGCCGCACAGGTGTTGCTTTTCGACAGCGCGCTCAGCGTGGTGGCGAAGGAAACGCAAGCCTGGGTCGAGGCCTCGATCTCCGCCGGTGAGCCCGCGATCATCGCCACCCATGTGCCGGTCGATTGTGAAGCCGTTCGGGCCTGGATCCGGAAGGTCGCGCCATCGCGCAATCTTCAGAAATACGTGCAAAGCGGCTCGCCGAACTTCTATCCGGAGTGCCTGCAAGGCCGCATCCGGAGTGCGCTGGCGGGACACCTTCACCTCGAAGGCGAGGTTAAGGACCGGGAGACCGAGTTCCGCTTCTTGAACATGGCCATCTCCTGCCACGATCAGAACCGGGATACCCGTTATGTGGCCAGTGCCACGATTTTGGATACAATGGGAGGGAGCCTCCGCTGGCACAAACTCGTGGTCGCGTAGGCGTCTTCCCCCGCCCCTGCGCCGCCGGTTCGGAAGGAGCCCCCCGGGCGGGAGCGGAGCGGCCGGCATCCCGGGTGCGGAGCCCGGTGCATGCCTTGGTCAGCAGCAGTCGGACCCGGTGCAGGCAGCCGCCGGAGTGGTGGCGCGGTAGCCCCGGCCCTTCGTTTCACGGGGATCGCGGACCGCCCCTCGGTCGCAGGCGAAGGGCGGCGCCTCCGTCTCCGCCACGGGCTCCGCCGGTTCAAAAAAAGCGAAGGCCGAGGCGTAGGGAGACCGCTGCAGGAGACGGTAGGTCTTGTCGCAGACCGCCATGCGCAGGCCGCGCGGGTAGCGGTGGCCGTCGTCATCCTCCACCGCCCGGAAGGGGCCTTTGTAGAGCACGGCCTGCCGGTGATCCAAGCAGGGGCCTTCGTTGCCCTTGAAGGCCCGCACGGTGATGGAGCGGAACTCAATCCCTTCCACCGTCCGCCAAGGCTCGGCCTCGAACTTGACGCACTCGATGCCATAAAAGCCCGCTTCCTCGAAGGCCCGCAGGAAGTCGCGCTCGGTGAGCGCTCCGGAAATGCAGCCGCTCCAGAGCTCGGGATCCGCGCGAAGATGTGAGGGCACCGGCTCATCGCTGACGATGTCGGAGATGACCGCGCGGCCGCCCCTGCGGAGCACGCGGTGGATCTCGCGGAAGAGGCGGGGTTTGTCCTCCGGCTCCACGAGGTTGAGCACACAGTTGGATACCACCACATCGACGGAGTCGTCCGCCACGAGGGGGTGCATGGTGCGCAAGGCCTCGGCCCGGTCGGCCAACGCGAGGTAGGAGGCCGCGTCGCTGACCGGTGCTTCGCGCAGGGAAGCATCCAGCAACTCCAAGTCGAGCCTCAGGTCCTGGATCCGGCCCTTGCGGAACTCCACGTTGGCATAACCGATGGCCCGGGCCACCGCGGGGGCGTGGCGGCGGGCGACTTCCAGCATGGCGTCGGTCATGTCCACGCCGATGACGCGGCCCTCCGGACCGACCACCTGGGCGGCGATGAAGGCGATCTTGCCCGTGCCCGAGCCGAGATCGAGTACGGTTTCGCCGGGCTGCAGCCAGCGCGAGGGATCGCCGCAACCGTAGTCTTTGGCGATGACTTCTTCGGGGATGACTTCGAGGTAGTGGCGGTCATAGTCGACCGGGCAACAGAGCGCGGCTTCGGGGGCCTGGGCGGCGCGGGCGTAGCGGCTTTCGACTTCGTTGCGGATGGCGGTTGGCATGGGGTCGCGTGTGAGGGTTGAGCGGGTTTGACGGCAAGGGTTGGACCAGAAGACAAGGCGGTTTCAGTCGTCCGCGGGGACTTCTCCGGTTTCCTGAAGGGCTTTCCGTGCGATCTGGGAGACCCACCAGGAAACCCCGAGAACGATCAGGAGACCGACCGCAAGCAGGGTCCATTCGAGTGCGGTCCGGCCGGTCTCCGCGCCGGCGGCTGCCTCCACGCCGACCCGCCCGAGGGTGCCGAAGTAGACGTAGAGCAGAGTGCCCGGCATCATCCCGAGCCAACTCGCCAGGACGTACGATGAAAACCGGACCGCCGTCAGCCCGTAAAAGTAATTGCTGAGGTTGAAGGGGATGAGCGGGCTCAGGCGGAGGAGAAAGATCAGCTTGGCGCCGCGTTGGCCGATGGCCCGGTCCACGCTCCGGAATTTGGGGTTGTCGCGGGTCGCGGCCTCGATTTTGTCGCGGGCGAAGTAGCGGCCGATGAGAAAGGCGAGCGCGGCCCCGATCGTCGAGCCGGCGGAAACGGCCAGGAAGCCCCAGCCGAGGCCGAAGATGAAACCCGCGCCCACGGTCAGAATCGCTCCCGGCAGCAGCAGTACGGTGGCCGCGATGTAGACGCCGATGAAAACCACCAGGCCCAGCGGACCCGCCTGCCCGACCCAAGCGTTGAAATCCTGCAGCCACTCGCCCACCGGCAGGATCCGGGAGAGGACAAACAAACCAAAAAGGATGGCCGCCCCGCCCGCGATCTTCAGCAGCGGGGAGGTGGTTTTTCGTGGGTTGGATTTCTTCGTATGCGGATCGGTCGTGGTGGTCGCAACTGATGCCATAGGTGAGGGAGGACGAAGGCGGCCGCACTTTATTTCCCATGCGGTGCGGGGCCGGCCGCCGGAACCTCAGAATGTCAGCACCGTCCAGTCCTTCGCCTTGAGATGACGGGTCAACGGGACGCCCATGGCCTTCACCTCGATGTCGAGCGCGGCAAGCTCTTCGGCGATGCCGTAGGCATTGGCACAGTGGATGCAGGCCTGCACTTCGACGCCGCCGGCCTGCAGCCGGCGGAGGTAGGCCTGCACTTCCTTGTCGGCCACGAGAAGGCGTTGGGACGGTCCCCAGACGATGAGGCGGACTTCGTCGAACCAGCCTTGGCGTTTGGCGTTGTCCGTATAGAGAAAGGTGATACGGTGGGCCACCTCAGGGTCGCCGGTGGTCCAGAGGACGGCGAGGCGGTCGGCGTTGCGGTGCTCGCGGGCCGCTGCGAGCAGGTCCTGCCCGGCCAGGCGGACGCGGTAGTCCTCGTCGGCGTGGGTGAAGACAATCCGGCCTTCACGGTCGGTTAGAAAGACCGCGGGTATGGGGAGGAGGCGGTGGTCGCGTCCGGAGGCGGCCTCAATGTCAATCCCATGGCCGAGCAGCGCGGTGTGGGTGGCGTCGTCGACACGGAAGGCCACTCCGAATGCGCGGGCCGCGTCCGCGGAGTGATCGGAGACGAGCCGGTAGGAGAATTCGTTTTCGGCGGCCGCTTTCGCCACGGCTTCGGGCCGGTCCGGGGAGATGGCGAGGATCTGGTAGCCAAGCTCCTTGAGATCGGTTTCGATCTCGGCCAGCCCGGCCAGTTGGGTGTTGCAGTAAGGACACCAGCCTCCGCGGTAGAAGACCAGCGCGGTCGGCTTGTCGGCGACGAGATTGTGGAGGCGGACCGAGTCCCCCTTTTCAGTGGTCACGGCGACATTCGGCAGGGAGGCCCCGGGCTGGAGCGGGCGGGGGGTCTCAGCCACGGCGGTGAGCGTGGCCGCGGCGGCGAAAACGAGGGTGAAAGCGAGGCGTTGGGTTGGATGCATAAGCAAACAAGACGAATGCCGGGGCAACTTATTCCCGGCCGGGTGCGGACCCCGACCTTGTCATCGCCGATCGGCTGGGTCAGGCTTGGTTTGTCTTGTCCTCAAACCACGAATACAACCGGATCGCGGAGGAGTACGATCACCGCTGGGAGCAATACCTGGCCGAGACGCACCGGAGGGTGCTTGTTTTGCTCGCAAAGGGGGAGTGGTCGTCTCTGTTGGACGTGGCCTGTGGTACCGGACGGTTGCTGGAGCGGCTTGCGCGTGAACATCCGCATCGCCGGCTGGCCGGGGTGGATGTCAACCGTCCCATGCTGGAACAGGCGCGGCAGCGCTGTGGCGACGGGGTCCGGCTGGAAGTGGCGGAAGCGGCCGACCTGCCCTTTGACGACGGCGCTTTTGATCGCGTGACCTGCGTGAGCGCCCTGCACTGTTTTCCTGAGCCGGCCGTGGCCCTGCGAGAAGCCGCCCGGGTGCTGGCCCCGGATGGACGGCTCATCCTGCTGACCTGGAATGCGGACACCTTGGCCATGCGGTGCCGCACGGCCTGGCTGCGCTGGCGGAGGCGGGGCGTGGTGCGGGTATTCAGAACCTCCGAGCTGGAAGCGCTGCTGCCGAGGACCGGGCTGGCGGTGGAGACGGTGGAGGTTTTCCGTGTGTGCCCGCTGTGGTGCCTGTCGGTGTTTCTCTGCCGGAGGGAGGGGGGCGGAGGGTTGGATCGGTGGGGGCCTCTGTTGCGGCCGTGAGGTTGCGTCTGGGATCCGTTTGGAAGATTTCCAGCCAATCCAACGAGTGTTCGACGAAGCAAGGCCTCCGGGATGGCGGATGACTTGGAAGCCGTAACTGGGCTCTTCGACCCTTGGCTTGCCGCAGAGGAGGCAGGCGTCGTAGGAATCCCAACATGAAAAAGACCCCTGCACGAAAGAAAGCCCACGTCCGTAAGAAGAGCTCGGAAGCGCCTTCCGAGGTTCCTGTATCGCTTCCCTTGAGCTACAACGAAAGGCGGAGCCTTTATGAGGATGGATACATCGTTTTGCGCGGCGCGGTGCCGGAGCTGATGGTGCGCAATGCCCGCCGGGCCATCAACGCATCGCTTGGCGAGCGGGGGTTGCATCCGGACGAGCTGCCCGAAATGAGGTCCCGCACGTATTGCAAGGAGTTGGTCGAGGACCCGGTCATCGTCGATCTGGCGCGCAAGACTCCGGTGGCGACGATGGGTGAGTTTCTCGTGGGCGCGGGAAATCTGAGGCCGGTGACCCGGGCCCAGATCGCACTGC
This sequence comes from Puniceicoccaceae bacterium, assembly GCA_007695295.1. Classification (GTDB taxonomy): domain Bacteria; phylum Verrucomicrobiota; class Verrucomicrobiia; order Opitutales; family Opitutaceae; genus REEB01. The sequence continues at coordinate 7,550 of REEB01000103.1, read as the reverse complement.
GGTTTCCACAGATCGTCGCCCGGCCGCGGGAGCCGGGAGGGCACCTCGATGGGATCGGCACCGGCATCAACGGTGTCCCCGTCGGCACCTTCATTCGCAGCTTCACCATGCTGGCGGTGGTCCTGCTCCAGGACGTTCCCGAGGACTACATGGGCAGCTTCACGGTCTGGCCGGGTTCCCACCGCTTCTTCGAGGACTTCTTTCGCGACCCCAAGCGTGATCCCTCGATCCTGGCGAAAGGGATGCCCGAGGATGAACTGCCGCACGGCCCGATTCAGATCCGCGGCCAGGCCGGCGACGTAGTCCTTTCCCACCACCAACTCGTCCACGGAGCCGCCCCCAACTACAGCCCGGAAATCCGTTACGCAGCCATCTTCCGCCTTGGCCACGTCGACGCCCAAGCCAACGGCTCCAGCGTCATGTCCGATATCTGGCGCGAGTGGCCCGGCATGCGCGACGTGGTCGGGGAGGCAGAACCGGAGCGCGCCTAACCCGACTTTCGCAACTGGAACCTCCGATGGCCCGCCAGCCCGCTTCCCTGCGTGGGGCGGGGCCAAAGGTCTTCACTACAGACGTTGGGTCGGCAGCGCTTCGAGCTTGCCTGTGGCGCTGATGCGCGGCGGCGATTGGGGGGCAGCTCAAGGCCGAGTTGGGCGAGCCACAGGTCGATGGGGTCCCACAGGTCGATGGGCACAGGTCGATGGGGTCAGGCCGAAATTTCGTCAGAGTTCATTTTTCCGCTCCTCTCTGATTGTCCTGCTCAGGTGCACTCTGGCGGAATTCGGGGATCCCAGGTGCAGCTGATCGGCAAGCCAGACCACTGGCGCTCCCGTCTCTTTCCTGACCTGTTTGGCGACTGCAAGCTTCCAAGGCGCACATTTGGTCGCCGCCGCCAAATCTTCCGGGCGTTTGCCGCGTGCTTTCAGTGCGGCCTCCAGGCTCTTTTGCCAGCCTGCTTCCCTGAGCTCCCGCGCCTCAGCAGACGGCAGTCCGGGATTGAGTGCCAAGTGGGCATACTGCTTAGCCATGGCCTTGCGCCAACCCGCGGTCCCGATGGCCCAGCCCCGCGACATGGTTTCAAACCCGCACTCCTTCTGCCGGGCTTCGTCCGCACCCAGTGCCAGCAAGTGGGCAAGGTAGTCTGCCCAACCTTCGGGTGTTTCCGCCAGTCCGTGACAGTCCAGCCAAGTCTCGGCGCACATTCCCTTGAAGGCTCGGTTCTTGAGCCACAGGTTTAAACTTCCCCAGCGAAACCCTCCGAGTTGTTCAGGGGACACGATCCCGGCGCGGAGCGGGTTCAAATGGATGTAATCCACCAAGCGAGCCAAGTACGCCTCATTCTCCACCATGAGTGCCTGAAATCGACCTTGAAACAGATGCCCCCGTTCGTCGCGGTAACGATTGAACCGCGTGCCAAAAGTGCTCTGCAGCCAGTGCATGCCCAGGGACAGGTTCGGCTCCGGAGTCTCGATAGCCAAGTGATAGTGGTTTCGCATGATGGCGAAGGCGTGCAGCCGCCACCCATAGCGTGCCGTCGTTTCGGCCAAGGTGGTTTGAAACGCCTGCGCCTCGCCTGCGCCTTGAAACAAATCCCGACGGTAATTGCCGCGATTGAGGACGTGATAGATCGCCCCAGCAAACTCGATGCGCAGCTTTCGAGCCATGGCTGACTGGAACCGCTCACCTGGGGGAGCGCAAGGAATTATTTCGGCCTGACCCCGTCGGCTGAGGGACCCCGTCGGCTGAGGGACCCCGTCGGCTGAGGGCCTGACCCCGTCGGCTGAGCGGAAGCCATTCACTGAGGGAATGCTGACGAAATTTCGGCCTGACCCCATTTACTGCTTCCATTTACTGCTTGACGGTAATTGCCGCGATTGAGGACGTGATAGATCGCCCCAGCAAACTCGATGCGCAGCTTTCGAGCCATGGCTGACTGGAACCGCTCACCTGGGGGAGCGCAAGGAATTATTTCGGCCTGACCCCGTCGGCTGAGGGACCCCGTCGGCTGAGGGACCCCGTCGGCTGAGGGCCTGACCCCGTCGGCTGAGCGGAAGCCATTCACTGAGGGAATGCTGACGAAATTTCGACCTGACCCCATTTACTGCGGACCTGACCCCATTTACTGCGACCCCATTTGCTGCGATTGGCGGTTTATGGGAAAGCGATTGTCCGGTTCGGGAGAAACCGGGTGGCCGGGAAATGGGTCAGCAGGGTGTTTTGATGAGGCGGGTGGCCGGGGCGGGGCTGGTGGGCGGCTCTTCTTCGGAATGGGTTCCGGTGGCGGCGGCGGCCATGCGGCGGATCGCTTGGGGGAAGACGCGGTCGGCGCCGAAAGCCAGGAGGGGGAGGAGCAGGGGAGCGAGCCAGAGCGGGCGCGGTTCCAGCTCCCACCAGACCTTGACCAGGGAGCGTCCGGGTGTATCGGGGAGCACCTCCCAGCCGCCGACCATGGATCTCGCGGGAAAGGGGAAACCGGGCTCGTGGGCCAGAAAGTTGAGGGTGAAGCTGCGGCCGGGCTCGAAGGCGATGCATTGCTCGGCCCAGCGCTTGCCCGAGTGGTCCTCGCACTCGCGCACCGCTCCGACTCCCGGCTCGAGACTGTTGCGCAGGACGGAACGGCGCAGCATGGGCATGTAGTGCCGGATCCCGGCGAGATCGCTGACGACCGGCCAAAGGGCTTCGGGAGGTGCGGCGGCCGAAACGAGCACGCAATGGCGGTAGGGGCCGCCGGGGATCTCCCGGTGGGCGCGGTCAATGCCGGCCCATTGCCAGACCGCGAAACCACCCACGGCCGCGGCGACGCCGAGCAGCAGCAGACGCCCGGCGGCGGAAAACGATTCTGGAAAAATCAGCAGGACGACCGCGGTCGCGGCAATCCAGAGGAGGTCGCCGGAGGTGGCGCCCAGCGCCCGCCAGGTCAGGAGGCGGGGTCGGGTGGCCTGCCAGATCAGGTCGGCCGCGAAGAGGAGGAGGCCGGCGCCGATGAGGATCAAGACGAGCGTCCCTTCGAGGCCGAGCCAGCCGGCCACGGTTTCGGGACGGAGCAGGAGGATGGTGCCGGACAGAAAGGAAAAAACGGCGTTGGCGAGCAATCCCGAGCGCAGGAGGAGGGTTTGGTCAGCGGGCATGGAGGGCAAATCAGTTGGTAAGTTGGTGGGTGAGGGTGGAGCGGTCTGGCTCAGCTTTCGCCGCGCCGCCAGAGTTCGGTTTTGGGATAGAAGGCCTGCCAGGCGAACCAGAAGACGTGGACCGAGGGGATGGGTTCGCCGTCGGCATCGCGGATCGTGAAGTGGCCGGACTCGGGATCGTAATGGATCGTCACCGGGTGGCCGGCGATGGTGTCCTCGATCGTGGTGCCGGCCGGAAGGGCGTCGAGCGGGTAGGCTTTTTCGGCGCCGTGGTGTTGGACGCCCGCGACCCAGGCCTTGGGTTGGAGATCACCGCGGTGTTGGCGGTAGGGGAACATGGTGGCAGGGCTGTCGAAATAATCCTGATACGGGAGATTGACGTAGTCGCGGCGGTGGCCGGTGTTGAGGTTGAGGATTTGGCTGTCGGGATACTTTTCCTGCCAGGCTTCCCAAGTCATTTGTTCGGAGGGCAGCCAGGTGAGCGGCTCCCCGGCGTATTCGCCGGAGACGGCCTTGAGGCCGAGTTGGCTCCAGAGGCTGCGGGTCTCGCGGTCAAACATGAGGACATCGCTGTTGTAGAGCAGTCCGGAGACGCCGAAAGTGAGGGTGCGGTCGCGGTAGTGGCGGTCGAAGACCATGGCGGTGCCGCAGAGCGGGCAGTAGGTCACGGCGACGGGGCGGCCGCCGACGGTGTCGTTGACGATTTCATGCCAAATGAGGATGCGGAACGGGTAGGCGCGGGCATCGCCGTCGACTTCCATCCCGATGACAATGTCGTCGGGGTTGAGAAAGCCCACCTCGGCCGCGGGGGTGAAGCGCGGATGGTCGATGGAAGGGATGCCGTCGGGCGGGGGTCCGCCGCGGTGGATTTCGGAAACTGGGATGGTGGCTTCGGAGAGATCGAAACCGAGGAGAGAAGATCCGGAAGGTCCGGGCGATCCATTGGCGGCGCAGCCCGCGAGCAGGGCGAGGCTGGGTATCAGGAAAACAAGGACACAATTCATGGGGATGTGGGTGTGCCGGGAACGGGAAGAAGCGCCGCCGGCAGGAGGCCGGCGGCAACGGTGCGTTGGAGGTCGCCGAGGGTATCGACGTCGTCGAGGCACTGGAGCGGATCCGCCCGGAGACCGAGGTTGCGGGCGCGGGAAAGGGAGCTTTCGAGAGTCCGGTTGGTGCTCCAGGGGATGGACTCGAAGAGGGCGGGGATGGAGCGGACGAGGCCGACCAGGGTAAAACCGCCGTCGCGGGCGGGCCCGAAGACGACATCGGCCCCGTCCGCGAGCCGGGCGACGGCGCTGCGGAGGAAGGCTGCATCGAGGGCGGGGCAATCCGCGCCGATGCAGAGGACGCGCCGGGCGCCACGACTGAAAGCGCGCTCGACCGCAAGGGCGAGGCGGGCGCCGAGGTCTCCCTCGGCCTGGGGGAAAAAGGTGGGTTCGCGCCCGAGCCAGCGCTCCATCTCATCGAGGGCGTCGGCCGGGGTGTAGTGCAGTTCGACCGGCCAGTCCGTCGGCAGGCGGCGCAGTTGTCCTTCGGCGAGGGTGCGGTAGACGTGGAGGGCCGGGCCGGGCCCGATTTCCCGGGCGAGCCGGGTTTTGACGGTGCCGGGCCGCGGTGCTTTCAGGAAGACCAGGATGGTGGCGGCTGGTGCTGCGGGGGGCGTGGTGGATGGGGCGGCCATGGCGGGAGTTGCCAAGTCCGACGGACGCCGGCCGGGGTTATTCCCCCGGATGGGGCGGTGGTTTGCCGCGGGCGAGAAACTGGAGGGTGAGCCGGAAATCGCGCAGGCTTTGGCGGAGCGGGCCGCGGCGGTGAAAGCGGCGGGCCGATGTGACAACCGGCGGGGTGAGGAGCCGGGTCCGGCCGGCGCGGGCGAGGCGGCGGGAAAACTCCAGATCCTCGAACCAAGGCCAGTCCGGATAGCCTCCTGTATCCAGAAAAACTTTACGGAGCGCGAAGATGGCCTGGTCTCCGAGGAACCAGCCAAAGAGCCGGCCACGGGCGTCGGCCAGCCGGCAGGTGAGGCGGAGGAGGCGGGAGGGGGAGTCGAAGCGCCGGGCGAAGGCGCCGCCGACGCAGCCATCCGCGATGGCGTTGCGGATGGCCGCGGGGGCGGCGGCCGGGAGGAGGGTGTCGGCGTGGAGGAAGAGCAGGATGTCGCCCGTGGCGGCGGCCGCGCCGAAGTTCATTTGCCGGGCGCGACCGGGGGCGTGGCTGTGGAGGAGGCGCAGGCCGGCCCCGGCGGCGACCGCCGCGGAGGCGTCGCGGCTGCCGCCGTCCACGACGATGAGGTCCATCTCCGGGGCGAGCGCCGCCAGCTCCGGCAGCCGTTCCCGGAGGGCGGCTTCATCATCAAGGACGGGCATGATGAGGGAGAGCGTGGCCGGGGGCATGGTGCGGGGCTCGGGGCGGCCGGCCGCTGGCTCAGGCGACGCGCCGCATGAGCCAGGCGGCGACGAGCAGCATGGAGAGATTGGGAACCCAGGCGGCGACGAGGGGAGGCAGGGTGCCTTGGTCGCCGAGCAGGTTGGCGAGGCTGAGCACGAGGTAATAAACCAGGAACAACCCGATCGACTTGGCGACGCCGACGGCGGGGTTGACCCGCACTCCGGCGATGGCAAACGGTATCGCCAATCCCATGACAATGAGGCAGCCGAGGGAATTGGCGAGGATGCCATGGTAGCGGACTTCGTAGCGCGGCCGGGGCGGGAACTCCTCTTCGTCGAAAGTGGCGAGGATGCGGTGGAGCTCGAAGAAGCTGAGATCCTTGGGTCTCTTGGTGAGCATCAGCATGAGCCGGGGATCGTCGCGCGTGCCGCCGATGGTGCGGCGCTCAAAAGGGATGGGGCGGACGAGGTCGCCGGTCTCGGGGTTGAAGACCAACTCCCGACCCGCGAGCAGGTGCCAGGTGTCTTCGACCTCGTCGAAGAAGCCTTCCGCGGCCATCAGACGCCGGACCTCGCGGCGCTGGTCGTCGAGTTCGGAGACGGTGATGCCGAAGGCGTGGTGGGTGTAGGCGCTGAAGCGGTTGATGAACCAGAGGCGGCCGTCGCGGCGGTTGTCGAAGGCGAGATTGTAGACGAGGCCGACCTCCCGGTCGCCGGTTTGGCGGACCTCCCTTTCGAAGGCGAGGTTTTCGAGGAGGAGGCGGGATTGCTCCACCGACCAAGGGGCCACGCGGGAGTTGAGTGCGAGCAGCAGGGCGGAGAAAAGCAGGCCCACGACCCAGATCCAGCGGGTCAGGCGGAAGAGGGTGAGGCCGGCGCAGCGCAGGGCGGTGAATTCGTTGTTTCGGTGAAGGTGACCGAAGGTGTAGAGGAGGGAGATGAGGATGGAGAGCGGCAGCACCACCGGCAGGAGGGCGGGGCTGACGATGAGGAAATAGAAGGCGATGGTCCGCGGGCCGGCGCCGTAGTCGAGCAGGTCACGGAAATTCTCATACATTTCCTGCAGCAGGAGCAGGCCGAAGGTGGCCGCGAGGAGCAGGCCGAACATTTTCAGCCATTCGCCGAGGAGATAGCGGTCGATTAGCCGGAGACCCACGGGGACTTAAAACGAGTCGGCCAGTTCGACCGCCCGCAGGAGGGCGCCGGCCTTGAAGAGGGTTTCATGGTACTCGGCCTCGGGCACGGAGTCGGCCACGATGCCGGCCCCGGCCTGGAGGTGGACGCGGCCGTCCTTGACCAAGGCGGTGCGGAGGGTGATGCAGGAGTCGAGGTTGCCGTTGTAGCTGAAGTAGCCGAGGGCGCCGGCGTAGAAGCCGCGGCGGTCGCGCTCGCTTTCGGCGATGATCTGCATGGCGCGGATCTTGGGGGCTCCGGAGACGGTGCCGGCGGGAAAGGTGGCGCGCATGAGGTCGAAGGCGGTGCGCCCCGGGGCGAGCGTGCCCTCGACCTGGGAGACGATGTGCATGACGTGGGAGTAGCGCTCGACGAGCATGTAGTCCGGCACATGCACGGAGCCGTAGGCGCAGACGCGGCCGATGTCGTTGCGGGCGAGGTCGACCAGCATGAGGTGCTCGGCGCGCTCCTTTTCATCGGCAAGCAACTCCCGCTCAAGGGCGGAGTCCTCCTCTTCGTTGGCGCCGCGGCGGCGGGTGCCGGCGATGGGGCGGATCTCGACCCGCTCTCCGGTGAGGCGGACGTGGACCTCCGGGGAGGCGCCGACGATGGAGAAGTCACCGCTCTCGAGGAGAAACATGTAGGGCGAAGGGTTGACGGTGCGCAGCGCCCGGTAGAGATCGAGGGCGGGGCGCTGAAACGGCCTTGCAAAGCTTTGGGAGAGGACGACCTGGATGATGTCGCCGGCGCGGATGTACTCCTTGGAGCGCTCCACGAGGGCTTCAAAGTCGGCTTTCTCGAAATTGCCCGGAGGCGGCTCGATCCGGCCGGTGGAGGCGGTGAGGGGGGCGGGGGCCAGGCC
>REEB01000249.1 GCA_007695295.1 Puniceicoccaceae bacterium | reverse complement strand
AAGGAATGGTTGTTTCCTGTTTTTTTTTGGAGACCCGAGGAGAGTCTTTTGATTTTATTGGGGCGCCATGACCACATCCTTCGACGCAGTTGGACTCTTATCCATGACAGGAGCCTGAACCCCGCAAATTAACTTGATCGGACGTGTTTTGGATTCGATCGAAAGCATCTTTGAGAAAGGGCCTCATGAGCGCCGCGATTCTGATTCGTCTTCGCATTTTTGCCTGGTTTACCTGGTGGTTCGGCCTGACGCTGCCGGCAGTGCTGGCGGCCGATCCGCCTCCGCCCCGGTCGCATGCGGAAATCGAAGCCGTGTTGGCTCAAGCTCCTGCCGCACCGGCTGCGGAGTCGTTGCGCGGAATCCACGTGGTGTTGGTGGCGGATGTGGCCGATCACGGGCCGGGGGCTCACGATTATCCGATTTGGCAGCAGCGCTGGGCGGCCTTGCTGGGCGGGAACGACGCGGAGCACGACCTGCCGATCTCCCCGGGGGCGCCGGGGCTGACCGTCGCGACGGCTTGGAAGTGGCCCAGCGAGGAGCAATTCGAAACGGCCGACCTGTTGGTCTTTTTCTGCTACCGTTCGGGCGGCGCGCGGCGGACCTGGAACGAAGCGCGGTTGAAGAAACTGGAGAACTACCTGCAGCAGGGCGGCGGGGTGGTGTTGATCCACTCGGCCACCTACACCGGCCGGCTGCTGGCGGACGAGGAGGAGGAGCGGCGGGTGGCGGCGGTCACGGGCCTGGTCTACGACCGGGCGATTCGCTACCGGCATGGTCCGGTGGAATTGAAGGTGGCGGCGCCGGAGCATCCGATTTGCCGGGGCTTGCCGCCGCGGATTGCCTTGATCGACGAACCTTACTGGCCGCCCCACGGGGATTTGACTCGGGTCGAAGTGCTGGCCACCAGCGAGGAGGTGGATCCGGAGGATCCCAGCCGGACGGCGGAACAGCCGTTGTTCTGGACGTATCGGCCGGGCGAGGGCCGTTTGTTCGGTTGTGTGATGGGGCATTACAACTGGACGTTCGACGATGCGTACTTTCGGATTTTTCTGCTGCGCGGGATGGCCTGGGCGGCGGGAGAAAGCCCGTATCGCTGGGATCACTTGGTGTTGACGGGTCTGGAGGATGGGGCGCCCGCCGACTGAGCGCCCGCCCGGGGCCATTCCGGGCAGGTGGGGTATTCATTCTGTTTTTTTTGGAAAGTCTTCGAGGAGTTTGCGATGAACAGTTCGATCAGTCGCCGGCGTTTTCTGGCTCAAGCCACCTTAGGGACGGCCGGGGCGATGGTCCTGAGCTCGGCCGCCTCGGCCCGCAGCTATCAGGCCAACGAGCAGGTGCGGTGTGCGGTGATCGGAGCCGGCGGCCGGGGTCGCACGTTCTTGGGCTCCAACACCGCGGCCATGGTCGATGTGGACGCTCGGCGCGCGGCCGCCTCCTTCCAACGCTATCCGGATGTGCCCAAGTTCGAGGACTGGCGGGTGATGCTGGACGAGATGCACGCGCAGATCGACGCGGTGATCGTCTGCACGCCGGATCACAGCCATGCGGGTCCGGCCGCCGCGGCCATGCGGTTGGGCAAGCACGTCTATCTGGAGAAGCCGCTGACGCATTCGGTGCACGAAGCGCGGGTGCTGACCGAGTTGGCCGAGGAGACGGGCGTGGTTACTCAGATGGGCAACCAAGGCGGCTACAATGTGCAGGCGGTCGAGCATGTGCGGGCGGGCACGTTAGGCGAGATCCGGACCGTGCATCTGCAGGGCGCTCACCGGACGCCGCACGCGGTGGGCGGTCTCCGCCCGACTCCCACAGGCACGCACGAAGTGCCGGACGGGCTGAACTGGGACCTGTGGGTCGGACCGGCTCCGTACCGTCCGTACAACCCGGTGTGGATGACGCCCGAATGGCGGATTTGGCGGGACTTCTCCACCTTCGATCTGGGCGGCTGGGGACCGCATCTGTTCGCCACCGAATTCAAAGCCTTGAAGATCGGCCGCTTGTGGCAGCCTCGGGAGGGCCAGGAACCGCCGCGGATCCGGGTGACGGCCGAGTGCTCGGACGATTGCCCGGACGGCGTCTGCCGGGTGACCTTCCCCCGCTGGTCGATCGTCCACTGGGATCTGCCGGCTCGTGAGGAGTTCCCGCCGATTCGCTTGACGTACACCTATTCCGACGAAGCCTGGATCGCCACGATTCGCAAGTTGTTCGAGGAGCATCCGGATTGGGGCGATGCGGACACGTTTCGCGACGAATACCGCTGGCGTTGTGAAATCTGTGTGGGCACGAAGGGTCTGATGCGGACCACGGGCCACGGCAGTCCGAACATGGAATTGTTGCCGGCCGGTCAGTTCGAGGATGTGGGCGCCCCGCCCGAATCGCTGCCCCGCCCGCTGCGCCGGCCGGGGATCCGGGGTTGGACCGAGGCGATTCAGGGCGGTCTGCCGCCGATGTGCGATTTCGCCTTTAGCGGCCCGTTCACCGAGTGGTATCTGTTGGGCAACGTGGCCACGCTGTTCCCGGAAGAGACGTTGGAGTACGATCCGATCGCGGGCCGGATTGTCAATCACGAGGCGGCGGATCAGGCTTGCCGCCCGGAATACCGTGAGGGGTGGGTGTTATAGTCATGAAGCGTGTTGTCGGGTTGTGTTTATTGACGGGAGTGCTGGGATTGCTGAGCGGATGTGAGCCGTCCGTACCGCCGCAGGCGCCGGGGGTTGCGGAGCCGGCGGCCCCGGCCGTTCCGCCCGACCCGTCGCCGGAAGCGCCTTCGCCGGAAGCCCCCCCGCCACCCGATCCGGCGGCGGTCGAGGCGGCGGTGGAACGGGTGGAAGCCCTCGGTGGAAGTCTGCAGCGGGAGGAGGAGCGGATCGTCGGGGTGCGGCTGGAAGACATTCCGCCCGACGATGACGACGTCTCGCTGCTGGCCGACCTGACCGACCTCCGCCGCGTGGCACTTCGCAGCAGTGCACTCACCGACGCGGCCGTCCAGCACCTGGCCGCACTGTCCGGGTTGACGGAGTTGAGTCTGGAGGACACCGGCCTGACCGACGAAGGCGTCGCCCGGTTGACCCGGTTTTCCGATCTCCAGCGGCTGAACTTGCGGAACACCGCGGCCATGACCGATGCGGCCATGGCTTCCGTTGCCCAGTTGCCGAACCTGCAGTATCTCGAGTTGCTGGACAATCCCCTGGGCGATGTGGGGCTGGAGGAACTGGCGTCGCTGGAGAACCTCCGCCTGCTGGATCTTCGCGGCTGCCCGATCACCGATGCCGGACTGGTGCACGTGGCCCAGTTGACGAACCTGCGTGCGTTGCGTTTGCGTTCGCCGGAGATCGGAGATCGCGGTCTGGCTCACCTGGCCCGCCTGACGAATCTGGGCGAGTTGTCGATCGAGGAGTCCGCGGTGCTGACGGATGAAGGGCTGCGGGTCTTGGAGAACTTCCCGGATCTGACCAGTCTACGGGTCGCGCACTGTCCGGGCGTCACGGACGAGGGTTTCGCGCCGCTGGCCGGCATGCCGCGTCTGCAGTTGCTGTTCCTGCGCGACACGCTGGTCACCGGCGCGTTGCTCCAGCATGTTCGGGCTGCCGACGGTCTGCGGCGGATCGACTTGACCGAGACGCTGGCCAATGACGCCGGTTTGGCTCATCTCGGTGGTCGGGAGCGTTTGGAGTGGTTAAGTCTGGCGCACACGCCGGTAACCGACGCAGGGATGGCGCACTTGGCCGAGTTGCCGAACTTGACGTACCTGCGGCTCTCCGAGACGCCGATCGGCGACGCGGGCTTAGCCGAGATTGCTCGGATCGAGAGCTTGGTGGAATTAGATCTGCGGGAGGTATGGATCACGGACGAAGGGCTGGTCCAACTGAAGGGTTTGCGGAACTTGCAACGACTGAACCTTGCCATGGTGGACGTCAGTGAGGAGGCGATCGAGGATTTGCAGGAGGCGATCCCCGGCCTGCAGGTCCTGCGCTGGCCGTGGCCCGGCGGCTGGCCCACGCGGTTTGAGAAGTGAGAAGTGAGAAGTGAGAAGTGAGAAGTAGGAAGTGACTTGAACTACAAGAAGGGAAAAAGGAATATGTCCGTAACACGACGGGAGTTTTTTGCCGGGGCGGCCGCGTGCGGTCTGGCCGGCGGGGTGCTGGGTTGGGCGACATCTGCGGCTCGGGCGGCGGAACCGCTGATCCGGGCGACACCGCACGCCGACCGGTTGGGCTGGCAGGTGGGGTTCTCGACCTATACCTTTCGCGGCCTGACGCTGTTCGAGTCCTTGGACCGGATCGCTCAGGTGGGATTGCGTTATGCGGAGGTGTGGTCGGGGCATCCGTTCAGTCCCGAACACCGCAGCGCCCGGCCCGATCCGAGCTTGTCGCCCGCGTTGCGGCAGGCACTGAAGGACAAGGCGGCGGAATGCGGTGTGAACCTGATGGGCTGCTATGCCAGCCTGGGCAACCCGGACGAGGCCAAAGCGTGTTTCGATTTCGCGGCCGATATGGGATTCGAGATCATCGTCAGCGAGCCGCCGGAACGGATGTTCGACACGATCGAGGAGCTGACGGAGGAGTACCACATCGATCTGGGCCTGCACAACCATCCCGAGCCGTCTCGCTATTGGCATCCGGAGACGGGATTGAAGGCCTTCGAGGGCCGTTCGGAACGGATGGGCTTCTGCTGCGATACGGGCCATTGGGTCCGCTCGGGCCTGGAGCCGGTCGAGATGTTGGAGCGGATCGGAACGCGCGCGAAGACGTTTCACTTGAAGGACTTGGATGATTTCGGCGTCCGCGGGGCGCGGGATGTGATCTGGGGGCAGGGCGAGGGTCGGATCGCCGAGATCCTGATTGAGGTGAAGCGGCAGGGGCTGAAACCCTACTTCGGGATCGAATGGGAACGCACCTCCGACAGCGAACCGGCGATCCATGCCCAGTCGGTGGCCTTTCTGGAGCAGGTCGCCGAGCAATTGTAATCCGCATCCGGAAAGGACCAAGACATCATTGACTGACACCATCATACGAAGGGAGCGGAAATCCATGTTGCGTTGGTTATTTCTCCTGGCCCTGCCGAT
>REEB01000049.1 GCA_007695295.1 Puniceicoccaceae bacterium | reverse complement strand
CATTGCCCCCTTCGAAATCTCTGCGGCAGGGGCGACGCCCCACGATGTTTCGGTGAGCACGATTACCGGTGCCCCTGCCGGGGCTCGACTCCATTTCAAATCACCATCCGGTGGCCGGAACCACCAGCCCATGGTCAAACGCTTTCCAGGCGACGGACCTGCCCGAAGCTGATCACTCCTCAGCGTTCAAGTCACCCGATGTCACCACGCCCCGGGTTTTCCTCTTTCCGGCCGGCCGACCGCGTCTCACCCTCCGGGCCTGAACTCCACCACGGTGACATCCTCACCCGCGAGTTCCTCCCGGATGATGGCCGCGATCCGGTCCCAGTCCCCACCGGCAAGGCCGGCCCCGATTTTCGGAAGCCCGATGCGCCGGCCGGCCGCGTGGCGTCGGATCCAGCGCAGGCAGGACCGCACCGCATCGTAGTCCACCAGCACCCCCTCGCCCGCGTAATCATACTGGGTGTAGGCGTTGACGACGGTTAGCTTCATCCCGTCGCGATCGATCTCCGCTGTCGAGCAGGCCCCCAGCTTGGACCGGTCTCCGGACGTGGTGGCCCGGTCTGCCCCCCATGCCTCGGGAAAGACTTCCCGAATGGCGCGGGCGATGCCGGCTCCCATGGTGCAATGGCAGTTGCAGCCATGCGCGATCACGTCAAAGGCCCCTTCCCGGGCCATTTGGATCAGATCTCCGGAGACGGTTTTCATCACGGCAAACACCGGCGGAATCCCGCGCACGACGGCCGCCGGCGACAATCCCAGCCAAGCAGTCCCCGGTACCGACGGCAACGCCGGACTCGCGCCCAGCCAACTGTCACCCCTCCAGCTCCTGCCGAAGCTGCTCGAGGGCTTCCCACCGGGCGAAGCGCGCCTCCAACTCCGCCTCGATTTCCCGCAACCGGACCTGAACGGCGGCGGGGCCATCGCCGCCTTCAGCGTGAAACCCGGGATCGGCGAGACGCTCCGTAAGCGCCGCCTGCTCGGTCTCAAGGGCTTCGATTTCTCCGGGGAGCGCCTCCAGCTCCCAGCGCTCGCGGTTGAGAAACTTGCGGGTCTTCGGTTTGCGTCCGCCTCCGTTGGAATCCCGCCGCTCCGGCGGTGCCGCGGCCGCCTCCCGCCGCCGGAGGAGCGCCTCGTAGTCACTGTAGCCCCCCGCCATCCGCTGAACCGCCCCATCGCCTTCCAGTATCCATAAGTCGGTGACAACTTGGTCGAGAAAGGCCCGGTCATGGCTGACCAGAAGCAGGGTGCCGCCGTAGTCGCCGAGCAGATCCTCCAGCAGCTCGAGGGTTTCGAGGTCGAGGTCGTTGGTGGGCTCGTCGAGCACGAGCAGATTGCAGGGGCGGGTCAGCAGCCGGGCCAGGAGAAGGCGGTTGCGCTCGCCGCCGGAAAGCTCCCGCACCGGACCGCGGGCGCGGTCGGGGGTGAAGAGGAAATCCTGCAGGTAGCTCATGACATGCCGGGTGCGGCCGTTGATCTCGACCGTCTCGTTGCCTCCGGCCAGGTTTTCCACCAGCGAGGCCGACTCATCAAGCCGCTCGCGGAGCTGATCGAAGTAGGCCACCCGCAGGTTGGTGCCGTGCACGACCCTCCCGGCCGTGGGCGGCTTTTCGCCCAACAGCACCTTCAACAAGGTGGATTTGCCGGCGCCGTTGGGACCGACCAGCCCGATCCGGTCCCCGCGGCGCAGGACACAGGAAAACTCCCGGATCACGGGGTCGCCACCGTAGCCGCAGGTCACCGCCTCGGCCACAATCACTTTCTCCCCGGAACGCTCCGCATCCTCGACCTCCATCCGCACCGATCCGAGCCGGTCCCGCCGGGCCCGGTGCTCCTCGCGCAACGCCTTCAGCCGCCGGACCCGCCCTTCGTTACGGGTGCGCCGGGCTTTGATTCCTTCCCGGATCCACGCCTCTTCGCGGGCGAGTTTCTTATCGGCCTCGGCGCGCTGCCGCTCCTCGCCGAGCAGGTGCGCCTCCCGCCGCTCCAGGTAGGTTGTGTAGTCGCAATCCCACGACAGCAAACTGCCGCGATCAAGTTCAAGGATGCGGTTGGCGAGGTTGCGGAGAAAGGCGCGGTCGTGGGTGATGAAAAAGAGGGTGCCGGCAAACCGCTGCAGGCGGTCTTCCAAGGCCCGGATGGCGGGGAGGTCGAGGTGGTTGGTCGGCTCGTCGAGCAGGAGCACATCCGGCGCTCCGGCAAGGCAGCGGGCCAGGAGCACGCGGCGCTTCATGCCCGCGGAAAGGCCGGCGAAGGGCGTCGCGCCGTCCAGCCCGTGCTCCCCGAGGACGCGCCGCAACCGGGGTTCCCTTTCCCACTCCGCCAGTCCCGCTTCCAGCCCGGCAGCCACCACCTCCGCCACCGTCCCCCCGAGGTCCGCCGGCACGACTTGGGGCAGGGCCGCCACCCGGCAGCCCGCGGGCCGGTGCACCTCGCCCCCGTCCGGCCGGAGCTCGCCGAGCAGGAGCCGGAAAAGGGAGGTCTTGCCCGACCCGTTGCGCCCGAGCAGGCAGATGCGCTCCCCGGGACGAAGGTCCAGGGAAACCTCGTCCAGCAGCGGCGCCCCACCGAAGGCCAAACTCACTTTGCGCAATGCCAGCATGCAGCCTTTCTACGCCTGCCGCCGCGCAAGGCTCCAATCAAAAACCGCCCGCCCGCCACCATCGACCCCGCCGGACCCGGTTGCCAAGCCCGGCGGATGCACTACCCGCAAGCCACTCAGCCCCAGCCCAGTAGAAGCGCCATCCTGGCGCTTTCCAGATGCTGGCCTGCGACGAGCTCAGTCGAGTCGAAGCCGCTTCCACCCTCCAGACCCCGGCAACCAATCGGCGCCCGCCTCCGCTGAGGTCCGCTCGTCATCGGGAGCCGAATTTCCAGCACCTTGCTGCATCCGGTCCCGGCGCCTCACCGGGGCGGTGACCCGAAGGCGGCGGGGGGAATCGGATCTTCGTGCTTTCGCATCCAATTTCTCAATACGTCCCGGCAATGCTCCAGGGTTTGCCGGGATGCCCCCTCGGGCGCGAGGTTGCGGGATTCGTGCGGATCGTCGGCGAGGTTGTGCAGGCTTTCCCGCCGCTCGCCGTGACTGTAGACACAGAATTTCCACTGGTCCTCCACCAGCATGCGGCCATGCACCACCGGAGGGAGCTCCGGCAGCGGGGCATGCTGGTTGAAAGCGGTTTCCACCACCAAGCGGCGGCGCCGGGGCGGGACCGACTCGCCCCCGGTGGCGGTCCGCCAATGGCTCACCCCGGGCAGTTCCGCCGGGACCGCCAAACCGGCCGCTTCGAGGAGGGTCGGCATGAGGTCCGTCCCGGTCTGCACGAGGTCGCCGCGCACGCCGGGTCGAATCGATGCCGGATGCACCATGATGAATGGAACCCGCGTCACCGAATCATGAAAGATGGTTTTCTGGTTCCACCGGTGCCAGCCTTGGGCGTCCCCGTGGTCGGAAAGGAAGACGATCAAGGTGTTGTCTGCCTGGCCGGAGCGCTCGAGGGCATCGAGGAGCCGGCCGATGTGGGCGTCGACGTGCTCGACCATCCGGTCGTAGGCCCACCGGTAAATCCGCCAATCCGCTTCGGTATACGCGTGGACCGGAAACGCCTTCGCGGCGTGATACCCGCGTCGGAGCGCGGTGAGGATGTCCGGCTCCGTCGGATCGGGCTCCCACCCGGAAGGCATGGGGGGACACTCGGAAGCGGGCGGCGGATCTGGTATCTCGCCGTCCGGCAGGGCGCGGCGTTCACCCCGGGCCCACTCGCAGATGTTGTGCGGGTTGTTGTACGACGCCGTCATGAAAAACGGCCTGCCACCGGTCCGCTCCAAGAAAGCCGCCGCGGGAGCGAGGATGGTGCGGTCCACTCCGTTGTGCGCGTTGGCCTCGGCCACTTCGAACCCGCTTGTTTCCGCATCCTGCAGGGGAATCGGAGAATGCCATTTGCCAAAGTAGGCGGTGGCATAGCCGGCTTCCCGGAAGTGTAAGGCCAGTGAACGCAGCAGGTGCGGGTTGGCCTCGCTTCCCTTGTTCATAACAACCCCCGTTTCGTGGGGGTAACGTCCGGTGACCATTGCCGTGCGCGAGGGCACACAAAGGGGATGGGCGCAGTAAGCCCGGGTGAAAACACAGCCCTTCGCGGCCAGTTGGTCCATGGCCGGAGTGTGCAGCGGGCGCTCCGGCCCCCGCAGAAATCCCATCGCGTCATGGGACTGCTGGTCGGTGGTGATGAGGAGAAGATTGGGTCTGCGGTCGGGCATGCAGGTTGCGGCGTTTCTGTCGGGAGAAACGGCATGCTTTCCCATGCCGGCTATCGGTGTCAAACCGCGTGCCGGACCCGAGGAACGGCCACCGGAACCCCGCCGGCAGGCACCAGCGGCAGGGCCTGGTGTCCCGACCAGTAGACACAATTTCTGAAGCTCCAAAGGCGTGTTTATTCCATAGCCCAGTCCGAAGGGCTGGGTATCCTGACCACAAAACAAGCGGGCTGAAAGTCCGCGAAATTTCCCTCTTTCCACCCGGCCCTTCGAGCCGGGCGGTTGAATTTGGCCCTATGGGCCGGACTCCAGACCTTTGCATGAGCAACCGGGTTGCCGGGCGTTATTTCAATTCGGTACCCGCGGACGGCCAACGACGCTCGGGCACTCGCCGGTCAGGACCAAATGCATCGCGCCCGTGCAAAGTGGCTTCTTGCAGGGTGGTTTGCCAGTGGACATGCTTGGAATCCTTTCGCTTGCTCCCGAGCTATCCACTCCATCGGGCGAAGTTCACACTACACTTTTACCCTTGTTCTTCCTCCGGCCTGCCTTCGCCCTTGCCTTGTTGGGTCTTTGGAAGCGCAATCCTAAGCGAAGGATGAAAGAACAGGTAGAGTGATGAATACGCCAGCAGAAGCGCCGCGATCGAAAACACCTTGCTCCGTTCAGAAAACAATTCCAGCAATGGAACCCCCAACTTTCTCCCCTCTTCAAGCAAAGCAAAGAAGCCGTAGGCGATGGAAACCAGAATAGCGCCCAGCCAGATCGTCAACAGAGACAAATTAACAATCTTCATCCTTGAAGTGGACCCGGAAAACTGGACAGGTGCCTAAGCTATGAACACCCTGAAG
>REEB01000050.1 GCA_007695295.1 Puniceicoccaceae bacterium | reverse complement strand
GGCGCGGCCGCCGGGGTCGGAGGAGGAGCCGGCTGCGGCCTGGCGGCGGCTTTGGCCTCCTCCTTTTCCTTGGCGACCTGCTCGGCGGATTTCACGAAAACACCCGCAGGCAGGACCGCGGGCCGGGCCGGTGGATGCTCGGGGCCTCCGGATTTGCCGTCCTCATCCGACTCCTTCGAGGCCGTGACGGAGGAGTCCTCCGCCGCGCCGGTTGTTGATGCCGCGGCCGCCCCGGCCTCCTCGGCCTTGGCGGTGAACTCATCCACCAGGGACTCGGCGGAGATGTTGTCAATGGTGTTGGAGGCGCTGGTCACATTGAACCCACGCTCCTGAAGAAGAGCGATCAGCTCTTTGTTCTCCATGCCGATTTTTTTGGAAAGTTGGTGGATACGAATACTCATCTACAAGCTCTGATGGATGGCGCTTTGAAGGGCGGAATCAGGAGGAAATCTTCTGGGATTGGATGAAGGCGTGAACCTTGGCGATAATGTCGGCCGCTTCTTCGGAGGTGAACCCTGCATCGACAAGATCGTCCGCCTCGACCCCGAGGAAGGCTTCCGAACTAATGAGGCCGAGATTGACGAGGCGGCCCGCGGTTTCGTCGTCGATCCCGGGGATTTGGTTCAGGCCGGCGGCGGCCATCTGCTTCCTGGCTTCGAAATCGGGCAGGACCGCCTCCTCCTTGCCGATGTCGAGCTTCCAGCCGATCAGGCGGGAGGTGAGCCGGGCATTCTGGCCGCGCTTGCCAATGGCCACGGCGAGATCGTCCTCCGAAACCTCGACGCGGACGCGGCGGTTCTTTTCATCGACCTCGATCGTGCGGGGCACGGCGGGCTTGAGGGCTTCGGCCACCATGTCGCGGACTTCCGGATACCAACGGACGATGTCGATTTTCTCTCCGTTGAGCTCGCGGACAATGCCCTTGACGCGTGCGCCGCGGGGCCCGACGCAGGCACCGACCGGATCGACTTTGGAATCTTTGGTGGTGACGGCGATCTTGGTCCGGTAGCCGGGCTCCCGGGCGAAGGACTCGATCGCGATGGTGCCGTCGGCCAGCTCGGTGACCTCGAGGTCAAAGAGCCGCCGGACAAATCGGGGACTGGCCCGGCTGAGAATGAGCTCGGGTCCACGATTGCTGGCCTCGATGTTGAGCAGGATGCAGCGGATGCGTTCGCCGGGAGCGTAATCCTCGCCGGGAACCTGCTCCTTGTGCGGCAGCAAGGCCTCGGCTTTCCCCAAGTCGACGACCAGATCGCCGCGCTCGCGCCGGCGCACGGTCCCGGTCACGATGTCCCCGACGAGATCCTTGAAGTCGTCGTAAATCCGCTCTTTTTCGAACTGGCGGACTCTCTGCATGATGGCCTGGCGGGCGGTCTGGGCGGCGATGCGGCCCAGAAAGGAAGGATCCATTTCCTTTTCGATCATCTCCCCGATCTGGGCGCCAGGCTTGATCGCCTGAGCCTTCTCAACGTGGATCTCCGTCTTCGGATCGCTGACGGAGTCGACCACCTTGAGCAACGCCCAAGCACTGAGAGACCCGTTGCGGGGATTGATCTCGATGCGCAATTCCTGGCCGGAGTTGACCCCTTTGGTGGCGGCATTCTTGATCGCGTTGACGATCGCGGTGATCATGTCCGCGCGCGGGATCCCCTTCTCTCTCTCCATGTATTCCAGGACGGAAAGGATTTCGCTGCTCATAAATGGTTGACGATGGTGTAAATAAAAAAAGCGGGCCTGCACCCACTTCCAAAAGTAAAGTGAACGTTGTAGCGGATCAGGTAAATTTTTCCGTCCTGCGATGTCAAGCCCCCCACCGGAGGCCAACGGAAGGACGGGTGGGCGCCGGCGGGTGCCCCTGCCGCCCGCGTCGGACTCCGGGCAAGGGCCGCGGCCAGGCCCGAAGGGCTAGTCCTGGGCCCGGGTGAAGGGCACGAAGCGCACCGGGAGCAGGTTGCGTGTGGAAACCTCACCATTTTCCTTCTCCACCAGGACCAGACGCTGGGTGCGGAAGGGGTGGCCCACCGGGATGATCATCCTCCCGCCGTCCTTCAGTTGCTCGATCAGGGGGGGCGGGATGTGCTCGGCCGCAGCGGTGACCACAATGATGTCGAAGGGCGCATGCTCTTCCCAGCCATAATAGCCATCCCCTTGGCGGACCTCAACTTCGGGGTAACCGGCGTTGCGGAGGCGTTCGGAGGCCCCTGTGGCCAGCTCGGGGATGATTTCCAACGTGTAAACCTTGTCGACAATCTCGGCCAAAATGGCCGCCTGATAGCCGGAGCCCGCCCCAATCTCGAGAGCACGATCACCCTTCTTCGGCCTCACTTGCTCGGTCATGTAGGCGACGATATAGGGTTGGGAAATGGTCTGGCCGTGGCCGATCGGCAAGGGGGAGTCGGCGTAGGCCTGCAGCGGGCTGTGGCCCGGGGTGAACAAATGGCGGGGCACCGCCCGCACTGCCTCCACGACAACGGGGTCGTGGACGCCGCGGCGGACGATCTGTTCTTCTACCATGCGCATATGGGCACGCTCGATCCGGTCGGAGGTTTCGGCGACGGCAGTAGCGCCGGGGACAAAAAGAAGGGCCGCCAGAACCGAACCGGGTACGGAGTTAAAAAGCTTCATACCTTCTACTATAGCTCTCCCTGAGTGGAAATCCAAAACCAATCGGACGGTCCGAATGTTTCGGACCCGCGGGACAAGACCCGCTCCACCGGATTCCGGGATGGGATCACCAGCGGGATGGGGGATTCCGGCTGGAGGCGGGCGGGCGCAGCCGCTATATCCTTCGGGCATGGCGATCACTTTGCTTGTCTTGGCGGCCGGAATGGGTTCGCGCTTCGGCGGCCCCAAACAGGTCACACCCGTGGGGCCATCTGGAGAAATCCTTCTCGATTACTCCCTCTACGACGCCCGGCGAGCCGGCTTCGACCGATTTGTCTTCGTCATCCGGCGGGAGATGGAGTCCGCCTTCCGCGAACGCCTCGCCCGGAGCCCGCTGCACGGGGCGCGCTGGGACTTCGCTTTTCAGGACCCGCATGACCTCCCCCCGGTCCGCGGACCGTTCCCGGAGCGCACCCGCCCCTGGGGCACCGGCCATGCCGTGCGCTCCGCGCGCCACTGCCTCGAGACCCCGTTTGCCGTCATCAATGCCGACGACTACTACGGGCGGGCCGGTTTTCTCGCCCTCGCGGACTACCTCCGCCGGCTCCCGCCCGAGTCCACCCGGTTCGCGCTCGTCTCCTACCACTTGGCCGCGACGCTCTCTCCCCACGGCGCCGTTTCGCGCGGCCTTTGTGCTCTCCTCGAAGGCGGAAAGCTTGGCGGCATCACGGAAACCTCCGGGCTCCGCCTCGATGGAGGGCGGGTGGTGAAGGAAGACGAACCGAAAGCACCGCTTGATCCCGATCAGCCGGTCTCGATGAACCTGTGGGGGTTCACCCCGGCGGTTTTTCCACTCTTGGAAAGCGGGTTTGAACGTTTTCTGCTCTCCTGCCCAGATCCTGCCTCGGCTGAATTCGGCATCCCCGGCGCCGTTGGCAAAATGATCCGGGAAGGGTCGGCCGAGGTCTCGGTGCTTTCTTCTGCGGACCGCTGGTTCGGCCTTACCCACCCCGCCGATCTGCCCGAGGTGCGCCGGGCGATCGCCACGGCCGTCCGTGCCGGCGACTATCCCAGCCCCTTGTCCGCTCCAGAGTGAAGTCGGCCTGCAACGCAGGGTCATCACCTCGACAGCTATGGCCGTCGCTGCGCCCGTGAGCAAGCTGCTTCCGCCATTGCGATCACACTTACAAGGAATTAGAAAGTGAAAGTCCAATCCCTCCCGGGGCGAGCAACGGGAGAGCAGCCTAAGGCAACCGCGTCGCCGCAAGGCGGGGTGAAGAGCAGCCCGAGGCGGACCGGCAGTCCCAAACGCAAGTGAACAGGATGCGGGTTGTCGCTTCGCTCGGAACGGCCTGCCGAGGCGGCGAGCCTGCTAGCTAATGGCGGAGCCCGCTCCGAACGGAGCAGCCGCGACGCGCCCCACCCCTCGTCCAAGGTGTGGTCGCGGGCGTCGGAGGGTGGTTGGTGGGAATGCCGGGATGGTTCCATGTGGAAGTGATGAGACCCGCCGGGAACAGGACCCTGCGAAGGGCTCGACGGGAGCCAGAGCCGCCATAGTGGCGTCGAAACAGGGTAACACCGGTGGAGCCAAGGGCGGCAGGAAAGTGAATGCTTCAAGCGAAGGAAGCGGCGAAGGAAAACTCCCGTCAGTTCCGGCCGGGCCGGATAAACCAGGGGGAGAGGACCTGTGGCAACGCCACAAGGCCGAACGCGGCGTCTGGAGCGAGAAGATGCTGACGGCCCTCGAAAGGGGGGTCAAAGGCGGCAGATGGTTCAGTCTGATCGACTAAGTCGCATCGGAGCGGACCCTGTCGCTGGCTTGGGAAAAGGTGCGGTCCAACGCAGGGGCGTGCGGCGTGGACGGCATCACGACAGCCCGCTTTGGAAAAGACTGCCCGAGTCGCCTGCTCGCCGTCAAAGAGCAACTGAGCAAGGGGGCTCTCAACCCAAGCCGGTGAAACGGGTGCGGATACCCAAACCCGGAGGCGCGGAGACGCGGCCGCTGGGGATCCCGACGGTGACTGACCGGGTGGTGCGGCAGGCGGTTCGGCTGGTGCTCGAACCGATCTTCGAACGCCCTTTCGCCGGCCACAGTTACGGGTTCCGGCCCGGACGCTGACGCCATGACGTGCTCAGGCGCGTGCATGAGCAGCTTGTCGGAGGAAGTCCCCACGCGGTGGACATCGACATCAAAGCCTACTGGTCATCCGGCTTCGCCTGATCTGTGTTGTCGCTTCGCTCCTCGGAACGAGGCCAATGAGGAAACGCATGAGCCAGCTAATTTATCCGAATTTGCATCTGGCGATATCTTGTCGCCTTTCAGCGCCTGGGGTCATCAAGTAATTGATTGAGACGCTTCTCCCTTCGTCCCATGACTGCGAGAGCCCATCAGAATCGAACCCGTATATCGTATTCACTTAACCGAAGCTCATGCAACCCATGAAACTATTCCACGGCTGCGACTATAACCCCGAGCAGTGGCTGCACCGGCCCGATATTCTGG
>REEB01000179.1 GCA_007695295.1 Puniceicoccaceae bacterium | reverse complement strand
GGAGAGGGGCTTGGAGGGGGCGACATGTGGAGACCGATGGTGTCTGAAAAGGGGAAATGGAGACCTTCCCTGTTCCTGGAAAGGAGGTGAAGACGTGACCGCTTCCACAGGCAAGAAAAAGCGGGGTTTGTTCAAACACCAATGAAAAACAAGGCGTTACAGCGGTGTCATCAATGAGCGGCGGAAAGCCGTCCCCACCCCGAAGGCCAGGCGCAAACTCGTACGCTTGATCCGAATCAGGCAAAGGCTGGTGCGGGCGGTCCCCGGTGCAGGGAGTGGCAATCGGCCGAAGCCGGTGTCCGGCCCGGCGGAGCCACCACCCAGCCACCAATGGCAAGGTCGGGGCTCCAGCGAGCCGGCACCATTGAAGGAAAAGGCTCCTGGCAAGGGTATTTCAAGGGGCATGGGGGTGAAATTTCCATCGGGTTGGTCGATACAGGAGCAGTGAACCCTCGGCCCGACTTGTTGCGCCCCACGGATTCGCCCGCATCGGCGTGGCGAATTGCCATCGGCTGCACGGTTGCCGCGCTGGCCGGCCTGGGATCGCTGGTGGCGTTGGCCGACGTTCCCCACAAAACGGATGCCGAACCGGCGCAGCCGACGCTGGTCATTTCCCAGGACCACCAGTGGCCGCCCTTCGCCTTCCTTGATCGCCAGGGCCGCCCACAAGGGGTGCTGGTTGACCTGTGGCGGGAACTGGGTGAGAGGATGGGCCGGCCGGTTGAATTTCTCTTGGTCGACTGGCCGGACTCGATCACCCAGGTGCGCGAAGGCATGGCAGACGTTCACGGAGGTCTCATCCGCTCTCCGGAACGACAGGCGTTTTTTGCCTTTTCGGAGCCTGTCCTCCCACTGCAAACCTTTCTCTTTGTCGCCGCCGACAAGCCGGTCGCCGGCTTGCAGGATGTCGCCGCCACCGTGGTTGGGGTCGTGGCCGGGAGTTACGAGCTGGAGTTCATGCGCAGCCACCATCCGGAATTCAAGCTGCGTGAATACCCCAACAACGACCTCCTCGTGGCCGCAGCCAGCCGGGGCGAAATCCGGGCTTTCGTGGCGGATTACCCGGTGGGCATGTTTTTTCTCGATCGCTACGCCAGTCCGGCGGATTTCCGCGCCCTTCAGTCGCTTTATGCCCGGCCGCTGCATGCCGGCGTGCGCGTCGCTGACACCGATCTGCTCGCGGCCATCGATGACGCCCTGGCTTCCCTGTGCGAGGATGACCTTCTCCGGTTGACCAATCGTTGGATGCGGAGCGAGACCATCGAGGTTCTGCCCCCTTGGTTGCTGCCGGCCGTGATGGCCGCCTCCATCACCATCGTGATCGTCCTGCTCGCAGGGTACAACCTGCTGCTGCGCCGCCAACGGCGCCGATTGCAGGAAACCGTCGCTTCGCGCTCCCGCGAGCTTCGTGAAAGCGAACTGCAGTTCACCGCCCTCACGGAAAACTCCGCCGCCGGCATCTACGTGGTCCACGGAACCCGCTTCCTCTTCGTCAATGCCGCCATGACGACCATCACCGGCTACAGCCGGCAGGAGTTGCTTGGGATGGAATCCTTCGAACTGGCCCATCCCGAACACCGGGAAATGGTCCGCCAGCGCGCCCTCGCCCGCCAACGCGGAGAATCCGAACCGACCAACTACGAGATCAAGCTGCTGCACCGGTCTGGACGCGAAATCTGGGTCGGACTGAGCGGAGCCCGCTGCCAATTGGACAACCGGTGGTGCAGCCTGGGCACCGTCTTCGACATTACCGAACGCAAACATGCGGAGGAAACTCTCCGCCGCAGCGAGCGCTCCCTGGCCAGCATCGCCGACCACCTGCCGGGTTTCGTTTACCGGTGCCGCAGTGACCACCACTACACCATGCTCTATTTGAGCCGGGGCTGCCTCCAGGTCACCGGCTACGAGGCTCAGGAGCTGCTCCACAATCGCGTACTCAGCTACAGCGAGTTGATCCTGCCCGAGTTCCGCGCCGACCTCTGGAAGGCCTTTCAGGTCATGATGGAAACGCGCAGCACCTACGAAGGCGAATACAGCATCCGGACGAAAAGCGGAGAACTCCGCTGGGTCTGGGAGCGCGGCCGCGGCGTTTTCGACGAGACCGGCACCCTCCTCTACGTCGAGGGTTTCGTCATGGACATCAGCGAGCGGCGGCGGGCGGCCGAGGCCAATGCCTACCACAGCCGCATGCAGACCCTGCTGACGGAGATTTCCACCGATTTCATCAACGCCACCACCGTCACCATCGACGGGAAAATCAACCGCATGCTGCGCACCTGCGGCGAGTTTTTCGGGGTCGACCGCTCCTACCTTTTCCGCACCTCGGCCGACGGAGAGCGGTTTTCCAACACTCACGAATGGTGCGCCGAAGGCATCGCCCCGGCCATTGACCTGATGCAGGACGTCCCGCTCGACACCTTCCCATGGTGGAAGGAGCACCTGCTGCAACGCCTTCCCATCGCGGTCCCCGATGTCCACCAAATGCCCTCCGAGGCTTGCAGCGAAAAACAGGAATTCCTGCGCCAGGACATCAAATCACTCTATTGTTTCCCCATTGTCATCCAGGGGAAAACCATCGGCATGTTCGGCCTTGATGCCGTCCGCCGCCACCGGGATTGGGATGACGAACAGCTCTCCTTCCTCAAAGTCGCCGCCAACATCGTCTCCGATGCGCTCGAAAAGTGCCGCATCGACCACGATCTCATGCAAGCCAAGGAACAGGCCGAAGCGGCCAGCCGGGCCAAGTCGGAGTTTCTGGCCAACATGAGCCACGAAATCCGCACCCCCATGAACGGCCTCATCGGCATGACCGGCCTCCTCCTCGACACCGACCTCGATGAGGAACAGCGCTCCCTCGCCGCCACCGCCCACCGCAGCGCCGAGTCCCTTCTCTCCATCCTCAACGACATCCTTGACTACTCCAAGATCGAGGCCGGCAAACTCACCCTCGAGACGCTGGACTTCGACCTCGACACCCTGCTCGACGCCTTGGCCGCTTCTTTCGTGCTTCCCACCCGCGACAAGGGCCTGCGGCTGCTCTGCGGCGCCCAGCCCGGGGTGCCCTCCCTCCTCCGGGGCGACCCCTACCGGCTGCGGCAGATCCTCGCCAATCTGGTCGCCAATGCGGCCAAATTCACCGCCGTCGGCGAGATCGATGTGCAGGTCGGGATGGTGAGCGAGACCAAGCACAGTGTCTGGCTCCGCTTCTCGGTGCGCGATACTGGTATCGGAATTTCGGATACTAAAAAGCCTCTGCTTTTCACCAAGTTTTCCCAGCTCGACGCCTCCACCACCCGGCAGTTCGGCGGCACCGGGCTTGGCCTCGCCATCGTCAAGGAACTCACGGAAATGATGGGCGGGGAAGTCGGAGTGAACAGCGGCGAAGGACGGGGTTCGGAGTTCTGGTTCACCCTCCAGCTCCGCAAGCAGTCCGGGGCGCGGCCCGAGGTTTCCCTCCGCCACCAGGCCCGCGTCCTCCTCTTCATGCCCCATTCCGCCAGCCGGCACGCCCTCGCCGCCCACCTGGTGTTCTGGGAGCTGCGGCCGCAGGTGGCTCACGATCCGGACCAAGTCCTCCGGTTGCTGCGGGAAGCGGCCGCCACCGCCGATCCTTTCGCGGCGGCCTTCCTCGACCTTTCCGATCCGTCCCGCCACGGCCTCATTTCCGCCATCCGTGCCGAGCGCCCCTTCACCGGCCTAGGTCTTGTGGGACTCCACCCGCTGGGGCAGGCCCCGGCGGCAGTCAAGGTCGGCCCCGAAGGCGTGAACCGGCTGCTGGCCCAACCAGTCTCCCGCCGAGAATTGCGCCGCACGCTCCGTTCCCTCCTGCCCGCGCCAGAGGCGAACCCCGCCGGATCGCAGGCGGCCAGTGCCGGCTGTTCCGCAAGCGAATCCAACCCCCTCGTCCCGTTGGCCGGCCGGCTGCTCATCGTCGAAGACAATCAGGTCAACCAAAAGGTCGCGATCGGCATGCTGAAAAAACTCGGTCTCGCCGCCGACGCCGTCGATGACGGTCAGGCCGCCCTCGCTGCCCTCGCCGCCACCCCCTATGACGTTGTCCTGATGGACATCCACATGCCGGTGATGGATGGATTCGAGGCCACCCGTCGCATCCGGGCCGGAGGCTCCGGCATTCCCAATCCCGGCGTCCCCATCATCGCCCTCACCGCCCATGCCATGGCCGACGACCGTGAGCGTTGCCTCGTTGCCGGCATGAATGATTACGTGGCCAAGCCCATCAAACCGGGCGCTCTCGCCGGCGTGCTCGCGAAATGGCTCCCCGGCCCGGTGCCGCCGCCACCTGTGTCGTCCTGAAGCCGGGCCGCCCTTCCGCCCCTCAGCCCCCGGCTCCAAACAACGACGAAAAATTGTCCCGCAGCACCCGGGCCAGCTCCTTTGTATCCATTTTTCGGATGCGGGCCAGACTTTCGAGAGCCAATCCCAGCGAGGCAGGATGGTTGACCCTTCGCCCGCTCGCCGGATCCCGCCAGCCCCAACGGTCCAGCGCCTCCGGCGGTGGCATCGCGGGCGCATCGGTTTCGATCAGCAGTCGGTCCAATGGCACAGCCGTGAAGGCCTCCCGGGTTCGCTCCTTGCGCGGCTCCAGGAAGGCGGCATTGAAGGAGAAATACGCCCCCGCGGCGACGAAGCTTTCCACCATTTCCGCCGGCCCGCCGTACGCATGAAGCAGAAGGCCGGGCCGGGGCCGCGGTCCCTTGTCCACTTCCTCCCGCATCCGACCCCAGGCCCGCAGGCAGTGAAGCGTCGCCGGACGCTCCAGCTCCGAGGCCAGCTCCAGTTGGCTGCGGAAGACAGCCGCCTGCTCCTCCAGGTCATGCCCTTCGATCCAGCGATCGAGTCCGATTTCCCCCACCCCGACTCCCGGATGCCGCTCCAGCAACGCGCGCAGCCGCCGCAACCAGCCACCCGAGCGCTCCTTCACTTTCCACGGATGCAACCCAAAGGAGGGATGCACCCAGGGACAGTCCGCGGCCAGCCGCTCCACCGCCGGCCAGTCCGCCTCACAGGTCCCGTTCACCGCCGCCCGGCGCACCGGCACCGCCGCCAGCGCTTCCCGCACTTCCGGCCAGCGCCCGGCAAGCAACGGGTCCTGCAAATGATTGTGCGCATCATCCAGTCCCTCCCCGCCGATCGTCTTGACCATTGCTTCCGCCATCAGAGGGCGCCCGTCAGCTCCGCCGCCCGGCTCCGGATGGCTTCGCAAACCGCCGCCAGTCCATTCAAGCGGGTCGGCGTCACGTGATCCGCCAACCCGAGCCGCTCCAGCAACCGTGGCTCTCCTCCGGCCGCCTCCGCCGGATCCACGTCTTCGTAGAGTGCACCATACGCGCCCACCAATCCGTGCACCAAGGGAGAACCAGCCGCGCAACGCGCCCGGCAGAGCCCCGCCGAAGTCTGTTCCAATAGTATCCAGACTTCCGTTACACATCCCACCACCCGGTTCTCCTCCGTCCGCCCATCCGCCGCCAGCTCCGGCTGCCGCGCCCCGAAGTCGACCAGCGCCGCCAGCCGTTCCCGGGGATTCTCGATCACCCCGAAGTCAGCCACCAACTTGTCCTCCCGCTGCTGGATTCGATTTGCCATCGTCCCAGTCTGCACCCGAACCCCGACCCGAGGCCAGCCCGCAGCCTCCAATGTACCCGCCCTTCGTCCATCTTCTCCAAGGTCCGGCCGCCGCTTCTTCCGGCCCTCATCCCGGCGGCGGCTTGCCACCGGCCGATTTGCCGATAAATTCCACTTTCGCTCCCATCTCAAATCAGTTTCCACCAAACGTCATGACAACTTTCGCCCGTCTGCTTTTGTTCGCCACCGCCGCCGGCCTGCTGCTTGGCACGCCCGCCTGCTCGCCGCCGCCGCCCCCGCCCGCCGAGACCGACCCCGACCCGACACCGCAGGAAGTGCCTTTGCCACCTGCCACCGACCGGGATCCCGCGCTCCAAGAGGAGCCGCCCCTGCCCGCCGAGGCCCAGCCCGATGTCCCTGCTCCCCCCGTCGCCGACGAGGAGGACTTCCCGCGCGACGTCACCCTCAATCTCGTCTTCCTGCGTGGCCAGCAATTTCCCCTCCCCGAGGGGCAGCGCACGCCTTCATTGATCTTTCTCTCCGAAGACAATCAGGTCCACGGCTTCGCCGGCGTCAACCAGCTCAACGGCACCTACACCCTCGAGGACAACCGGCTCACCTTCGGCCCGCTCGCCATGACCCGGATGGCCGGGTCGCCCGAAGCCATGGCCCTGGAGCAGCGCTTTTCAGCCGCCTTGGAGGAGATCACCGCCTGGCGCCTCGACGGCACCACCCTCGAGCTGCTCGCCGGCACCACTCCCATGGCCCGCTTCGAGCCCGCACCCTCCCAGGACTGACCCCGCCACCGGCTCCTCCCTTCCACCCGGCCGGTCACTTTCGTATCCGTAATTCACCTACGAATAGCATGCTCGCGCTGGCGGTGATTGCCGGCAGCTTTGGGGAGCCCTTACAAGAAATCGCTCCGCCGCCCATCCGTCCCCATCCGGGGAAGGAAGAAAAAATGGTCGGGCCGGCGAGATTCGAACTCGCGACCTCTTGCACCCCATGCAAGCGCGCTACCAGGCTACGCTACGGCCCGACGTGGCGGCCGGCTCCGCTATCACTCCGGTGGCCGCCTTCTGCAAACCGCCAGATGGAAGCGCTCCTTCTGCCTGAGTCAACCGAAAACATCCGGCCGCACCGCCAGATTTCCAAAACGCGGCAACCCGGCCCCGCCGTCCCTGTCCCTCTCCTTGCCAGCCGCCCAAAGGCTTGCTTCCCCGCCACCGGCGTCCTTGCATGACCCTTTTCATGAGCCTCGATGCACCCAGTCCCTTATCCGACCTCAATCCCGCCGGCCTGCGGCTCGGGCTGGTCTGCGCCCGTTTCAACCACGATCTCGTCGAGGGACTGCGCACCAACGCCCTCCAGGTACTCTCCCGCGCCGGCGTCACCGAGGAGCAGATCGTAACCTGCCGGGTGCCGGGCTCCAACGAACTCCCCGCAGCTCTCCGCCTCCTGCTCGACCGCGAGCCGCTTGACGCCTGCCTCGCCCTCGGCGTCATCATCCGCGGAGACACCCTTCACTTCGAGCTCATCGCCCGCTCTGTTTCCGATGCCCTCCACCACCTCGCGATGGATTCACGGGTGCCGATTATCAACGGAGTCGTCGTCGCCGAAACCACCCAACAGGCCCGCGACCGCTGCCTCGGCTCCATCCCCCGAGGCCACGAGTTCGGCTCCGCCCTGCTCGAGATGGCCGCCCTCCGCACCCGCCTCGGCCGACCCCGAACATGAGCGCCACCAGCCAACGCCGGGAAAACCGGGTCGCCGCCCTCCAGTACCTCTA
Organism: Puniceicoccaceae bacterium; assembly: GCA_007695295.1. Classification (GTDB taxonomy): domain Bacteria; phylum Verrucomicrobiota; class Verrucomicrobiia; order Opitutales; family Opitutaceae; genus REEB01. The sequence goes on along the minus strand of REEB01000179.1, from coordinate 16,724 downwards.
CGCTTGGTCGATCAATCCGCCCGACCACCTCCCCCGGGCCCTTGAGCTGTTTTTCGAGGAACGCGAACATCCCCGCGACTACTACGAATTCGCCGAGCAACTCATCCATGGGGTCATCGGCGCCAGCGCGGAAATCGACGCCACCATCCGCGGCTTGGCCGAAAACTGGGACTTCCAGCGCATCGCCCGCATCGACCTCGCCATCCTCCGCCTCGCCATCTTCGAGATGCTCCACCGCAAGGACATTCCCCCGGTCGTCTCCATCAACGAGGCCATCGACCTCAGCAAATCCTTCTCCAGCGCCGACTCCAAACGCTTCATCAACGGCATTCTCGACCGCCTCAAGGACCGCCTCACCCGGCCCCTCCGCGAACCCGACTGGAGCTGATTCCCATGCTCTCCCTTTTCAAACGCTTCAAGGACGGACTCACCCGCTCCACCCGCAACCTCCTCGACCGCACCGGCCGCCTCTTCGGCCTGAAGAAACTCGACGCCGCCTCCATCGAAGACCTCGAGGAAGCCCTCCACGGGGCCGACTTCGGCGTCGAAACGGCCGACGCCATCATCACCGAAATCCGCACCGCGTATCGAAAAAATCCCGACATGGGCGGCAAACAGGCCGCCGAGATCGGGGCCGCCGTCCTCCGCGACCTCCTCCGCACCGCCGAAGCCTCCCTCGCCCCCGCCGCCACCAGCCCCACCGTCGTCTGCCTCGTCGGCATCAATGGCTCCGGCAAAACCACCACCGCCGCCAAACTCGCCCATCTCCTCCGCGCCGCCGGCCACCGCCCCCTCCTCGCCGCCTGCGACACCTTCCGCGCCGCCGCCATCGACCAGCTCCGCACCTGGGCCGAACGCCTCGACTTCGAGCTCGTGGCCGGCCAGCACGGGGCCGACGCCGCCGCCGTCGCCTTCGATGCCTGGCAGGCCGCCCGCAAACGCGGTCATGACTTTCTCCTCGTCGACACCGCCGGCCGCCTCCACACCAAAACCAATCTCATGGCCGAGCTCGGCAAAATCCGCCGCGTCCTCGCCAAAAACGATCCCGCCGCCCCCCACTACAGCCTGCTCGTGGTCGATGCCAGCCTCGGCACCAACTCCGTCGACCAGGCCCGCGTCTTCCACCAGCAGTTCGGCCTCGACGGCATCATCGTGACCAAGCTCGACGGCACCAGCCGGGGCGGCGCCCTCGTCGCCATCCACCGAGAACTGGGCCTGCCCATCCACTTCGTCGGTCTCGGCGAGCAGGCCGAGGATCTCCAGCCTTTCTCCGCCGACGCCTTCGTCGCCGCCCTCTTCGGCCTCGAGCGCGAGGAGATCCCCGCCTGAGTTTCGCCCCCAGCCATTGCCGGCTCGCAAACGGGTGACCCGGGCGGCCATGCCCGCCGCCGTGATTTGTGTCATGATAAAAGCACTACATTTTGCCCTGCCGGTCTTGCTCACCATGCTTCTCTCCGCCGGATCCACCGCCACCCCTCATCCGCCCACCACCCGCATAACCATCGAGGACGGAAGCTGGCTCCTCAACGGCAACCCCACCCACCCCGGCAGCCCAGCCGAGGACCTGCTCATGAATGTGCGGATGATCAACACCGTCTACGAGGACCGCGGGCCGGCCGCCGAGCACCTCCCGGCCGGTTTCGATCCGGACGCCAACACCACCGCTTTTCTCGAAGTTCTCCCCGAGTATGTCGCCGCCGGAGTCCTCGGCTTCACCGTCGGCCTTCAGGGCGGTTATCCCGGCTACGAAGGTGCCGTCAACACCGCCTTCCGACCCGATGGCTCCCTCTGCCATAACTACCTGGAGCGGGTGGCGCGCGTCATCGAGGCCTGCGACCGGCTCGGCGCGGTCGTCATTCTCTCCTGCCTTTACCAGCGCCAGCACAGCCATCCCGAAAGCCTCGCCGGCCGCACCGCCCTCTTCGCGGCCATCGCCCACACCGCCGCCTGGATCCGCGGGCGCGGCTACACCAATGTCCTCCTCGAGGTCGCCAATGAATACGCCCATGGCGGCTTCGGCCACTGGCCCGATGGCGACTGGCTGCGCACTCCCGCGGCCCAGGTCGCGCTCATTGAACACGCCCGCTCCCGCCATCCCGACCTGCTCGTTTCCACCAGCGGCATGGGCGACGGCCGCATCGACGCCCGCATCGCCGCGGCCGCCGACTTTCTCCTCATCCATTTCAACACTACCGCCATCGAGGCCATCCCCGGGCGGGTGGCCGCCGCCCGCGCCGCCGGCAAACCCGTGCTCGCCAACGAGGACCACAAGGTCGGCGCCGATGGCGCCGCCGCCGCGGTCGCCGCAGTCGCAGCCGGAGCTGGCTGGGGCTATATGAATGCCCCCGTCAACCAGAACGTGCCCTTCAGCTACGAGGGTCCCGCGGATGACCCCGGGGTCTACCACGCTTTCGCCGAACTCACCCGTCCCGGCGGCTCTTCCGACTTGGCGGGCACTCCTCCGGCCAGCCTCACCGTCACCGTGGTCGAGCCCAAGGACGGCGCCCTGCTCCCGGCCGGCACGCCATTCACCATCCGCGCGGAAATCCGCCACGCCGGACCCGCCCCGCTCCAAGTCGAACTGTTTTCCAACACCCGCTCCCTCGGCATCCGCTCGGAACCCCCCTGGTCCTGGGAATACCCCGACCCCGACCCCGGCGCCCATCTGCTCTTTGTGCGGGCAACCACCCGGGATGAGCACCCCGTCGAGTCGCCCATAGTCGACATCACCGTGGTCGAGCGGAAACGCTGACGCCTCCCGGCGAACAAAAGCGAAAACACCCGTACGCTCCCGGCGGCCCCCGCCACACCCGCCCATTCCACTCTTGCCGGTGCCGATCGCTGATCTACGCTGGTCCTTTTTCCCGCCATGTTTGAATCCCTGACCGAACGCCTGGGCACCGCCCTCCGCAACCTCCGCGGCGTCGGCCGCCTGACCGAAGAAAATATGGCCGACGCCCTCAAGGAGGTGCGCACGGCCCTGCTCTCCGCCGACGTCCACTTCAAGGTCGCGCGGGAGTTCGTCGAGCGCGTCCGCCTGTCATGCGAGGGCCAGGAGGTCCTAAAGTCCGTCACGCCCGGCCAGCAGGTCGTCAAAATCATCAACGACGAGCTCGTCAGCCTCCTCGGGGAGGGCACCACCGAGCTGGCCCAGGCCCGCCCTCTGAAAATCCTCCTCGTCGGCCTCCACGGCTCCGGCAAGACCACCACCACCGCCAAGCTCGGGCGCCTCCTCGCCAAACGCGGCAAAAAACCCCTCCTCGTCGCCTGCGACATCTACCGCCCGGCCGCCATCGATCAGCTCGAGTTTCTCGGCCGCCAGGAAAATCTCCCCGTCCATGCCGACCGCTCCAGCCGCGATGTCCCCGCCATCGGCCGGGCCGGCATCGCCGCCGCCAAGGAAGCCGGCTGCGACGCCATCCTCTTCGATACCGCCGGCCGCCTCCAGATCGACACCGACCTCATCGAGGAGGTCAAACGCCTCCGCCGGGAGGTCCAGCCGGACGAGGTCCTCCTCGTCGCCGACGGCGCCCTCGGCCAGGAAGCGGTCAATGTCGCCAAGGCCTTCAACGAAGCCGTCCAGCTCACCGGCCTCGTCCTGACCAAACTCGACGGCGACGCCCGCGGCGGCGCCGCCCTCTCCATGAAGGCCATCACCGGCTGCCCGATCAAATTCGTCGGCACCGGTGAAAAGACCGATGATTTTGATGTCTTCCACCCCGACCGGATGGCCTCCCGCATCCTCGGCATGGGCGACGTCGTCTCCCTCGTCGAACGCGCCCAGGAGTCCATCGACCAGCACGAAGCCGAGAAAATGGCGCAGAAGATGCGCAAGGCGGACTTCAATTTCGAAGACTTCCTCGCCCAGATGCGCCACATCAAGAAACTCGGCTCGATGGAGTCCATCATCGGCATGCTTCCCGGCATGAGCGGCCTCAAGGTGGGCGATGAAGCCGAGGACAAGCTCAAGCAGACCGAGGCCATCATCCAGTCCATGACCCGCCAGGAACGCCTCAACCCCAACATCCTCAACGGCAGCCGCCGCCAGCGGATTGCCCACGGCTCCGGCACCCGCGTCAGCGATGTTAATCAGCTCCTCAAGCAGTTCGGCCAGATGCGCAAGATGATGAAAAAGATGCGCGGCGGGGGCATGCGCAAGATGATGCGCGCCATGGGCGGCGGCGGCGGGGGCGGCATGGTGCCCCCCGGCATGCGCGGCTGAGGGCGAGTCACACCAGAGGCCACGCACAAAAAAGCGAAGCGGCCCGCGCCGCTTCGCCGAAAGCAAAGTCACCGGCCGAAGCCGGAGAGACGCTCAGGAACCGCGCCGCCGCAGAATCAAGGCGCCCGCCAGCGCGAGCAAGCCGGCGATCATCGCATAGGTGGACGGTTCGGGAATCACTTCCAGCGAGATGTTGTCCACCAGGAAACCACCCCCGGCCGAGGACAGCGCCGAAGGCCCGCCAAAACGCAGATCGGTGAAGGCGCCGGCCGCCGTCGCTCCGGTGGAGTTGAACACCATCGTGCCAAAGCCGCCGTCAGCCACGGCCAGCGAATCCACCAGGACCACATCCAGTGCAGTGGCGGAAAAAGTGCTCGTGGTGCTGATCCAGCGCGCCCGGTCGATGCCGAGATTGCTGTAAGAAAGCAACTCCACCCAGCCATCGTTGCCGGCGAAGTTCAGGATGCGGAGCGAAAGCCCGTTGCTGCCGGCGGCGTTGTGAAAGCCGACTTCATAGAGCGGATTGGCGCCGGTCCGCAGACCGACGGTGTTGCGCTGGTTGTTGGTGCCGCTGAACCAGATGTCCGCCTTCAGAATCAGCGGCATCTCGTCGGTCGGGGTCACGGAAAACGCATGCGCCCAAAGGTGCGCTTGGTTGGAACCGTCGTGCGCACCGGCCTGGCCGGGATTGCCGCCGGTGGTGGCAAGCGTTCCACCGGAGCCGAGGGTCCAGTTGGCGCCCATGGCGGCGGTGTCGGCATAGCTTTCAAAATCATCGCTCAGAATGACTTGGGCGGAGGCGGAAACGGCCACGGCCGCGATCAGAAGGGAGGAGAGCAGTAGTTTCATGTGGGTGGGGAGGTTCGGGATAGTTTTACCAGGCCGAACGGAGGAGGTCCGGCGTTATAATCGATAGTGTTAGAAATTATTCGCCCCAGTTTCAAGCCCGGAGTTTCAACGCCTGGCCCTCCGTTCAGCCCGCCCAGGCGGCGCCCAGCGCCCGTAAATACCGGCGGTACAGCCCGGCATCCCGCTTGCGGTCCGTGACCAGCTCCACGATCCGGATGCCCTCGGCCACCGGCGCCGCCAGCAGCGAGCCCAGCGCCTCCCAACTCTCGGGGCGGCGGCACTGGACGCCATGGGCCTTAGCCAAGGCCGCAAAATCCACCGCCTGCGGGGTGGCAAAAAACTCCGTGAAGGGAGGATCGAACTTCGCCACCGGCAGGATTTCGAAGATCCCTCCGCCGCCGTTGTTGATCAGCACGACCGTGAGGCCGCCGGCCAGCCGCCGACCCAGGAGGAGGCCGTTGCTGTCGTGCAGAAACGCCAGATCGCCGGTCAACAGCACCGCCGGGAGTCCGTGGTGGGCGATGCCGAGCGCCGTCGAAAGGGTGCCGTCAATGCCATTAGCCCCCCGGTTGGCGTGGACCATCCATCCGGAGTCGCCGGCATCGAGAAAAAACTCCAGATCGCGCACCGGCATGCTGCTGGCACAGAAAACCGGGGTCCCGGCGGGCAAACGCCGCCCCAGCTCCCAGGCCACCCGCCCCGGGAAGGGATAGGGCGCTTCCGCCAGCAGTTCCGCCCGCTTTGCTGTCACCGCGGCTTCCCCCTCCAGCCACCGCCGGGCAAAGGGCGAAGGAGCGCGCTCCGCCTCGGGCAAGCCGCGGGCGAAGGCCTCCACCCCCGCCGGCCAGACCCGCACCGCCCGGTGCAAGGGGTCGGGATTGCGGCCCTCGGCATCAAGAGCGATCCCCGGCGGAGACCAGGCTTCCAGCTTTTCCCGGAAAACTTTGCTCGTGGGCAGCGGCCCGACTTGGAGCACAAAGGAGGGCCGCAGAGTCTCCGCGGCTTCGCTCCGCACCAGCGGGTCGTATCCTGAAATTCGATACGGCACTTCCCCCGCACCCCGCAGCGGTGAGAGCGGATCCGCCAGCACCGGCCATCCCAGATTCCGGGCGATCCGCGCCAGGGCGGTCCGCCAGCCCGCGGGATTTTCCGGCGAATGCGGCCCGACCACGATAAGCCCGTCCTCCGCCGCCGCCCAGTCGGGCAGCTTCGGCGCGGCGCTTGGCATGGATGACTGGGATGAAAAGTCCTCGCCAAGCTCAAAAAAGGAATCCGGCTCCAGTTCCGCCGGCCAAGCCACCCCGCCGTCCCGCTCCACTGGCACCAGTGGATCGCGGAAGGGGCAGTTGATCTGCACCGGGCCCGCCACCGGCCGCCGGCAGCGGTCCCAGGCGTGGACCAGCGTCTGCCGCAGCGCCCGCAGCACCCCCGGCGCCGCTTCCGGCAGCGGCAGCTCCGTCCGCCAGACCGTGAAGTCCCCGTAGATTCTCCCTTGGTCGATGGCCTGTCCCGCCCGGCAGTCCCGCAGCTCCGGCGGGCGGTCGGCGGTCAGCACCAGCAGGGGCAGCCCCGACTCCCGCGCTTCGATCACCGCGGGCAGAAAATTCGCCGCCGCCGTCCCCGAAGTGCAGACCAGCGCCACCGGCCGTCCCCCGGCCCGCACCCGCCCGAGCGCGAAAAACCCCGCCGAGCGCTCGTCGATGACCGGAATGCACTCCAGCCCCGGCGTCCCGGTGAGCCCGAAGACCAGCGGCGCCGAACGGGAGCCGGGGCAGATCACCGCCTCGCGCAGGCCGGCCGCCGCCAAGGTGCGGCCAAGAACGGACCCCCAGAGGGCATTGATGTTCGGGTAGGTTTGGGGAAGTGAATTCATGAGGGCTCGGATTCAAAGGCCTGCAATAGCGCGCGGAACTTGAGGTCGGTTTCCGCCGCCTCCGCCTCGGGGCGTGAATCCTCCACGATCCCCGCTCCGGCGAAAACCCGCGCCCGCGCCCCGTCCACCAGCGCCGAACGGATCGCGACGATGAACTCCCCCTCCAGCCGCGCATTGATCCAGCCCACCGGCCCCGCATAGAGCCCGCGGGCAAAGGGCTCCAGCTCCGGGATGGCCGCGCAGGCCGCCTCCCGGGGCGAGCCGCCCACCGCCGGAGTGGGATGGAGGGCCGCCACCAGTCCGGGCAGGTCCGCCTCCTCCGCCACCCCGAAGCTCACCGGTGTCTCCAGGTGCTGCACGTTGGAGAGCTGGCGCAGCCGCGGCCGGGAGGGTGCCCGACCTGCGATGCCGATCGACCTCAGCCGGCGCAGGATCGACTCCAGCACCACCTGCTGTTCATGGCGATCCTTGGTGCTCGCGAGAAGTTCGCGTCCGAAGCCCGCATCCTCGCTCGGCGAACGGCCCCGCGGAGCCGAGCCGGCCAGCGCTTCGGTCAAGCCTTCCCCCCCGGCCAGCCGCACCAGCCGCTCCGGTGTCGCCCCGATGAAACTCTGGCCCCGCCCGTTGCCGATGGAAAACGCATAACAATCCGGATACCTCGTGCGAAGGGCATTGAGCATGACCAGGGGATGAAAGGGCGCCTCCGCCTCCAGGTCCTGCGCCCGCGCGAGCACGATTTTCGAAAACTCACCCTGCCGGATCCGCTCCACCGCCGCCGCCACCCGGTCCGTAAAGGGACGCCCCGTGCCGACCTCGGACCGGCGCCGCACCCGGACCGCTCCCGCCGCCGCCCCGGCCGCCCGGTAATCGAAGGAACGAAACTTCCCCCGCGCCCGCCAGACCCGCGCCGCCAGCGCCCCCGGATCACTCTCCGGCTCCACCAGCACATTCGCCACCGCACAACAGGCCTCCGCCGTCCGCGCCACCTGCCAGCGCGGCACGAAGACCGTCCCGGCCGGAAAAACCTCATCCTCTCCAACGCCGTCGAAAAAGGAATAGGCACTGAAAAACTGCGGCCCGGAAAAGGGGAGGCGCGCATCACCCACCGCGATCGCATCCCGGAGCGTCCGCCGGATCCAAGCCGAGGTCTCGGCAAACCGGTTGGGGCCGGAGGGATGCAACGCCAGCACCGCGTCCGCCGCCGCCACCGCCAAGTCGCGGGCCGGCCGCTCACAGTAGAAATGCAGCTCGCCCGGCGCGTAGATCGACTCCAGCACCGCCAGCGGATCGAGGTGCTCGACTTCGAGCGTCACACTCACCAGACGCGCAGAGCCGGAGGCGGCCGCCTCGTCACGGCAACCCGCCAGGAAGGCTTCAAAAGCGGGCAGCGAATCGGCTTTGGCGGGATCAAGCGGCAGGGTTTTCAAGCCCGGCCACCCTACGCCGCCCGCCACTCGGCGCAAGTATCCTCCTTCCCTCCGCACCTCATTCCTGCTTCCCGCTCCCACCGAACCGCCGCTCCCCTGCACCGGCCTGCCTTGCCGGAAACCCGGGTGGCGGCAAATCCCGGCCTTGCCCCCGACCGGGGCACCTCCATCGTGGCTGCCGATGCCCGACCATCGCCTCAGTCATACCCTCAACCTGGTGCTGCGCCCCATCGAGGGCGAGGAGCCGTCCCTGGAACGGCTCAACACCATGCTGGGCGAAAACGGCTTTGGCCTCTTTCTGATGGTGCTCTCCCTCCCGAGCGCTCTGCCGGTGCCGGCCCCGGGCTACAGCACGCCGTTCGGCATTGTCCTGCTTTTCCTCGCCGGTCAGATGATCCTCGCCCGCCCCTCTCCCTGGCTCCCGCAGGGCGCGGCCCGCAGACGCATCTCCCGGCGCCTCGGCGAGCGCATCGCCCGCACCGGAGAGCGTTTCTTCGGCTTCCTCGAACGGTGGGTCCGCCCGCGGCACCAGTGGATCAGCGGCCGTTGGGGCCTGCCGCTGATGGGCCTGCTGACCGCCTGCATGGCCGCGCTCATGATCCTGCCCATCCCCCTAACCAACACCGCTCCGGCGTTGGTGATTTTTCTAATCGGCGTGGGCCTGAGCGAGAAGGACGGCCTGCTTTGCGCCGCCGCCTGCGTCATCGGTGGTCTCGCCGTCGCGTTCTATGGCCTCGTCATCTATCTTGCCTTCACCTATGGAATCGCCGGGGCCGGTGAATTGCTTGACTGGCTTCGCGGCGCGGGCTGAAGACTCGGCCCGCGGCCGGATCATCCGTCATGGCGAATCCACTACGGATCAATTGAAGGTGTTTCGCCCGATCCCCTCGTTGCTCATCTGGTAGCGGTTGCCGTTTTGCTCCAGGAGCAGATTTCGCCCGTGGGAGTAGGTGATGATGATGCCGCCGCGGCGGGTGATCGGGCGGGTCTCCCCGGCGGCCATGGGGCCGTCGAACAAGACCCGGCCATCTTCCATCTGGGTGACCTTTACCCGCACGTCCCCCGTGGCAATGAGGTTGACGACCTGGCCGGCGGGCGCGGTGGCGGCGGGGACTTCGGGATCTTCGGCCGGACCGGACCGAATGACCGCGGTCACAATCCAGACCAGGACCGCGATCACCAAGAGGCTGGAGAGCGCAATAATGCCGACCTTGAGCGTCGCTTCCCGATCAAGGGACGGAAAATCGAGAATGCGGGTCTGCTGTTTGTCGGGCGTGAGGCTGCGCGGCTTGGCGGTGAGCCGGCGGCGCGGGGCGGCGGGAGCGGATTCCTCGGCGGTTTCGGCTTCCTCTTCCGGCTCGGGATCGGAAGTCGCAGGCGTGCCTGCAGCCGTTTGCCGCGGCGCCCGGGGGGGCGTTTCAGTAAAGAGGTCCTCCTCCGCCGCCGCTTTGGGTTTCGGTTTGGATGCTGGCTTGGACGGCACAGATGTGGAGGCGGCCGGGCGCGGCGCCGGCGTCCGATCCGCGATTTCGATCCGGCCCAGCCCATCACGGCTCTCCTTCTTCTGCCCCCGGGAGGTGTTGAGCTGGGCGGCGTTGTAATCAGTCATGATCTGATCGGCCGGAATCTTCAGGTACCGGGCATAACTCCGCAGAAAACCGCGGACATAAATGTCCGGCATGTTGATCTCGAACTGGTCCGCCTCAAACCCTTGGAGGTATTCTCCACGGATCTTGGTCGCCTCGGCCGCCTCCCGGACGGAAACCCCGAGACGCTTGCGTGCCTCCTGCAAACGCTCCCCGATGCTGTGCATATCTAATGGTGAAGTTGGCAGGCCGTCCGGGCGGGGACAAGCAACAACAGTACTTAACCGGCCTGGCCGATTTCAACCAAGAGGGCCTGGAACCAGTTTGCCGAGGTATCGAAGGGTTTGCCGCCTTTGATGCGGGGAAAGGGGATGGCTTTGAGAATGCCGCGGTCCTCTTCGTCGTGCCCCACCACGCCGGGAGTGCCCGCCAGCGCCGCCTGGACCGCGAAGTCCACGCAGCCTTTGATCAGCCGGAGGTCGTCCGCATTGGCCGGGGCCGAGCGGGCGAAGTAGCCGCTTTTCTGCACCAGGACTTTTTCCGCCCCGATCTTCTCGGCAAAGCGGCTGCCGAACCATTTGCCGGGGTTGACCGAGTCCAGCCGGACATGGCCGAAGGCATCGCGCTGCACTTTCTCACCGCGCGATTCCATCTCTTTCACGATCGTCTCCACCCCGGCGCCTTCGCTCACGAAGAGATTCACGCAGCCCAGCTCGTCCATCCGCCGCTTCAACCGCTCCCCCTCCGCTTCGATGTCGAACTCCAACTCGGGCAGGAAGATGCCGTGGATGTCATGCCGCTCCGGCGAGAGGCCGATGCCCGGCAGGAAGGTTTTCGCCTTCAACCGCTCATGGTAGACCCGGGCCGTGGCCGCGGTCAGCCAGCCGCAGTGTCGGCCCATGACTTCGTGGATGATGAGCATGCGCGGATTGGCCCCGTGCTCGGCGACAACGTTCTCAAAAAATCGCGCCCCCTGCTCCGCCGCCGTCCAGGCCCCCAGGCTCTGGCGGATGGGGATGACGTCGTTGTCCACCGTCTTGGGCAGGCCGACCACGGTGAGGGTGTAGTCGTGCTTGGCGAGAAAGGCCGCCAGATCCGCCGCGGTGGTGTTGGTGTCGTCGCCGCCGATGGTGTGGAGGATGTCCACCCCGTCTTTCTCAAGCTGGTCGGCCGCCACCTGGAGGGGATCCTGGCCTTCCTTGACCAGGCCGCGCTTCACGCAGTCCTTCACGTTGGTCAGCTTGACCCGGCTGTTGCCGATCGGGCTGCCACCGAAGCGGTGGAGCCGGGCCGCGTGGGCGCGGGTCTCGGCATCGACACGGATCGACTGGCCGAGGAGCAGTCCCTGGTAGCCGTCGAGGTAACAGAGGATCTCGATCGAGGGGTCCAGCTCGGTGTAACGCTCGATCAGTCCGCCGACGGCGGAGGAAAGGCAGGGGGCGAGCCCCCCGGCGGTAAGTAGAGCAACGGTGTGTTTTTTGGCGTTTGGCATGAGGACGTAACGTGACGAGCCCTGAGCTAGTCGCAGGCCATGCGGGGAAGCAATGGGAATTCCCCCGGCCGCAAAGCTCCGGCATCGGCCCCACCCCGCGCTTGCCATCCCTCCTGCCCTCACCTCTGCTGACCCTTTCCGCGCCATGAGCCTCAACCGCTACGAGTCCATGCTTCTCGATTACCTCGAGGCCCGCCCCGAAGAGAAAGCCTTCTGGCAGCGGCGCATCCTCGAGCTGGACCGCCGCCAGTCCTCCCGTATTCAGCTCGCGCAGGTGCTGGAGGGCGAGCTCTGGGCCTATTTCGAAGAACGCGGACGCCACGAATACCCCTTCCGCGAGGTCTTCATCCACGAGGGCCCGGCCAAGGTCAGCCTCATCAACCTCGCCGAATACCTTTTCCGCATGTGGACGCCGGTCCGCCCCGCCCGGCCAGGCCGGCAGTCCTGAAACCAGCCCCCGCGGCCCCGCCCGGCCCCTTACTCTTCCTTCTTCGCCCCCACGAAGATTTCCTCCAGCTCCAGACCGGTCAGCTTCGGCAGACCATTCATGAGCCGGAAAATCGCCACCATCATCACCGCCATGCACGGCACCATGATGACCGGAAAACTCCAGGCCGTCATCCGCCCGATCTCATCCGCCGTCGGCGGCTCGCTCTGGAAAATCCACGAAGCCAGCAAGAAGTTTAGCACCGCACTCAGAAAAAAAGCTGCCGCCAGCAGGCGGTTCGTCGTCGCCAGCAACCGCTCGAAATCAGCCCGGGTGCCCTGCGCCTCCAAGCCTTCATCGACCTTGCCCACGTGGATGACCCGATCGTTGTACAAGAGCGTTCGCACCAGCGGCCAGCGGGTCTTCAGCGAGAGCAGCACCGCCAGCCCGATGATCAGGGGAATCGCCGTCTCCTTCACGATCATCCAGACCCGCGGGAGAGCCAGCAGGCCGATCCCCCCGGTCAGCAGGATGCTGACAAATCCAAGAATGGAGATGAAGTTGTACTTTTTTCGCTTCGAGAGATCATAAAAAAAATACACCACGGGAAAAGCCAGGGCCACCAGCAGCGCCGCCTCCTTGGCCATGAATTTGCTTCCCTGGATCAGGATCAACGAGGGCACGATGATGTTGCAGCCCAAGCTGACCCAGATGTTCTCTTGGGCGGGCGTGGGTACGGCGGGCTTGGCTTCGGTCATATTCGGAAAAGGCGGATGATCCCGGCAGCTTTCGGGCAGATGCCCGATGCTGTAAAGCCGCGATCGCTGCCACCGCAGTCCATCCCCACTCCATAGGCATGCCCGGCCACGCCCTCGACTCCGTCGCTTCCCAGCCATTCGCCAGCCCCCACACCATCAATAGCCTCTCCCTAATTCATCTCCCCGGCCGCCTCACCGCGGCAGCTTCCACCGCGTGCCGCCGTCGTCAGACGGTGGTCTGCCCCGGCCCCCACACGCAAACAAGATGCCCCCGCCACTTTCGCCTTTCAGCCTTTCAGCACTTCAGCTTTTCAGCTTCCCCCTCCGCCCGTTCGGTCCCACTTGACAAAGCCCATTCCTAAACCGATGTTGGCCTCTTCTATGGCAGACAAAACCGACAAGTGGCCCGAAAACGCACCGGGCAAGTTCTACGTGGACCAGCAGTGCATCGACTGCGACCTCTGCCGGGAGACCGCCCCGGACTTTTTCACCCGCAACGAAGACGGCGGTTTTTCCTTCGTCTACCGCCAACCCGCCACCGAGGAGGACGCCGAGCTCTGCCGCGAGGCGCTCGAGGGTTGCCCGGTCGATGCCATCGGCGAAGACGGCGACGAGGTCGGCGCAACCGCACCCGCCTCCGGCCAGGCCGGCCAGGAGGGTTGACCCCCTCCGGAGCCCCCACGGCCCCCGCTCCGGCCCTCAAATGATCTCCAAGGCTTCCCGGGAAGGCAGCTTGGGAAAGGGTCGCGTCGGCAGCGCCTGGTACCAGTACGCGACCGAAGCGATGTCGTCCTGCAGCGGCAGGTAACGCCCGCCGCTCCTCCATCCGAGGGCCTGGATCGTCACCCGCAGGTCCTTGCGGAAGCGCACCGGATCGGTCAGGTGCCAACGATAGAGGCCGAAGCGCGTCTGCGAGCGGTAAACCCCGTCCGGCCGGATGACCTGCGGCATGCCCGCATAGGGGGTGGTGAATTCCTGGTACTGGTGCGTCTCCTGGTTCTCGAAGTTGTAGGAGCCGCAGAAATAATCCTCCGTCCCCGTGCCGCAGATCGTGGGATACTCCCCGTCACCATCGAGGTAAAACTTGATCTCCCCTTCCCCCCACCAGCCGTTGTTGTTCACCCCCCAGGCCAGGTAGGTGCCGACAAAACGGCCCGGTCCGGCGACCCCGTCGAGGAGGGTGCAGACTTCCTTGTACGGGAGGGGATTGACCCGGCGAAACTGGGCGTGAAACGCCCCCGCCCGCTCCGCCACCGGTCCCAGAGCGTAGTTGATTTGGTAAAACAGCACCATCGGCTCGTCGCCGAGGTTTTCCACCGTCATCCGGCAGCGCTTGCGAAAGGGCATCGGCCAATAGCAGTTTAACGCGCTCCCCGGATTGACGCAGACCGCCAGCGACGAAACCTGGGCGTAGCGGTTCCACCCGCAGGCGAAGAAATCCCCCAGCGGACACTCCACCGAGGGGATGTCCTGATCATCCCAATACATGCGCAGGATGCTCCACCGCCATGGTCCGGTCGGCGTCATCCAGATCTGCTCGATCGTCCCCGGGCCGGCGATGTCGGCCAAGTCAAAGATTTGACCCGGTTCGATCCGCACCGAGGGAGAGATTTTCCATCCCGGCCCGAGGTCGCGGGCGGGGCGGCTGCCGGTGCCTTCGGTGGCTTTGCCGCCGCCGCCTTTCTCACCGGTGAAGTTTTCGGGGCTGATCGAGCGGGATTCCGCATCGTCGAGGTTGCTGAGTGGATCGAGAAACATGGGGGATGGGCTAATGGGGTGCGAATGAAGCTCCCGACAACCAAACCTGCCCGTGCGGCCGGAGCGACCCAAAAACGCCCGCGGTCTTTTCCGCCCCGGCTTGCCATCGCCGCTTCTTCCTGAAGCGTCCTTGCCATGGCCCTTCCCACCATTCTGGTCACCAACGACGACGGCATCGACTCCCCTTTTCTTGCCGCCCTCCTCGACGCCCTCGCCACCGAGGCCCGGCTCTTCATCGCCGCCCCCGCCGCCGAGCAGAGCTGGATCGGCAAGGCCATGAGCCGCCACCGCGAGGTCGCCGTCACCCCTAGGGAGGGCTTTCCCGGGCCCGCCTGGGCCATCGACGGCACCCCTTCCGACTGCGTCAACATCGCCCTCGGCCATCTCCTGCCGGCTCGCCCCGACCTCGTCATCTCCGGCATCAACCTCGGCCAGAATGCCGGCCTGCCGTTCATCCTCGCCTCCGGCACCATCGCCGGCGCCATCGAGGCCGTCCTCCACGGCCTGCCCGCCGTCGCCGTCTCCCACTGTGTCGAGTCCCACGAATTCGAAACCGTCAAGGCCACCCCCGGCGATCTCCCGGATGACCTCCGCGAAAGCCTCGCCCATGCCGCCCGCCACACCGTCCGCTTCGTGCGCGCGCTGTCCGGCATTCCCAACCCCGGCCCTTTCGCGGTCCACAACTTCAACTTCCCCCGCCGCACCCGACCCGACACCCCCGTCCACCGCACCGTCCCGGGCCCCCTCCGCACCGGCAGCCTCTTCGCCCCCGCCGAAAACGCCCGCTACGGCTTCTCCTTTTCGCCCGGAGAGGAGCTCGCCACCAACGGTGTCTTCACCGACATCGCCTGCCTTCGCCAAGGCTGCATCAGCCACTCCATCCTCGACTACGCCCGCCTCGGCATGCCCGCTTGAGCCCACCGCCGCCCGGCCGATTCGCTCGCCTTTCCCGGGCGGCCCTGTTTGCCTTCCATTATGCCTGATGCCGGCACCGTTCTGATTGCCACTCTCGCTTTTGTCCTCGGCGGCGCCCTCGCGGCGGTTTTCCTCTTGCCTCCCCTGCGCTCCTGGCGCGACCGCGCCACCCGCACCGAAGAGCGCCTCCGCGAGGTCGAGCAAGCCGCCGCCACCCGCGACCGCGAGCAGGCCGCCGCCCTCGAAAACACCCGCGCCGATGTCCTCCGCCGCGAGCGCGAGCAGGCCGCCCTCGAAACCCGCCTCACCGAGGCCCACCGCCGTCACGAGGAACAACTCACCCTGCTCAAGGAGACCGAAAAGCGCCTCACCGAAACCTTCCAATCCCTCTCCGGGGAAGCCCTCCGCAAAAACACGTCTTCCTTTCTCGAACTCACCCGCGAGGCCATGGACAAGTTTCGCGAGGCCTCCCGCCAGGATGCCGAACGCAACAAGGAGTCCGTGGCCTCCCTCCTCAAGCCCGTCCAGGAAACCCTTCGCCAGTACCAAGAGGGCATGCGCGCCCTCGATGAAGCCCGCCGCGAGGCCTACAGCGCCCTCCGCCAGCAGGTCACCGGCCTCGGCGAAAGCCAGGAACGCCTCCGCAAGGAAACCACCAACCTCGTCCAGGCCCTCCGCGCCCCCCAGGTCCGCGGGCGCTGGGGCGAGATCCAACTCCGCCGCGTCGTCGAAATGGCCGGCATGGTCGAACGCTGCGACTTCATCGAGCAATCCTCCACCGAATCCGACACCGGCCGCCTCCGCCCCGACCTCCTCGTTCGCCTGCCGGGCGGCAAAACCATCGTCGTCGATGCCAAGGTCTCCCTCAGCGCCTACCTCCAGTCCGTCGAAACCGAAGATCCCGACGAGCGCACTCGCCACCTCCGGCAGCATGCCCGCCAAGTCCGCACCCACATCCAGCAACTCGCCGGCAAGGAATACTGGCGGCAGTTCGAAGACTCCCCCGAGTTCGTCATCCTCTTTCTGCCCGGCGAGGCTTTCTTCAGCGCCGCCCTTGAGCAGGATCCCGCCCTCATTGAGGACGGCAGCAACGACCGCGTCATGCTCGCCACCCCCACCACCTTGATTTCCCTTCTCCGCGCCGTCCACTTCGGCTGGCAGCAGGAGCGCCTCGCCGAAAACGCCCGCGCCATCAGCCGGCTCGGCGCCGATCTCTTCGACCGCATCAGCACGTTCACCAGCCACCTCGAAAAGGTCGGCCGCGGCCTCGAAACATCCATCCGCGCCTACAACAACGCCGTCGGCAGCTTCGAGTCCCGCGTCCTCGTCTCCGCCCGCCGCTTCGGCGAACTCGGCGCCGCCCCGGACAACAAGCCCCTCCCCGCCCCCTCCGCCGTCGAAACCGCCCCCCGCCTCC
>REEB01000145.1 GCA_007695295.1 Puniceicoccaceae bacterium | reverse complement strand
CTCCACGCCGGGGGTGGTGCAAACCGCCGAGATTGACCTGCAATGAAGCGGCTGGAGCCGGCCGCGGCGAGTGGTTGTCGCCCGGTGCTGCCTCGGCGAGGTTGCGAGCACTGAAAGCGGCGGCTTCTGGAGTCAACCCGCCGCTTGGCAGCCCGGTATGGACGGCGGTGGTTACCTATTCCTTTCCGCCCGGCTGGGGCGCGGAGGACGCCGGCGGAGGAGGAAAATCGCCGTCGGTGGCGAGTGGTGGGCAATGCTCAAGAAAGGCTGCGAGCGGGATTGGGCGTGGTTGGCTCCAACGGCGCCGCAGTCGGAATCCATCCAGCCAAACGCCCCGCCAAAAGATGCCCAAAGCGTCGCCATCCAGACCTTCAACTGCGGAATTTAGATTGAACGGGGTACTTCTCTCCGCCGACTTGTCAGCCTCATGTTATCTACGGATGGGTGGCCTTCGGTTCGTCGTTTCGAGGTCAGTCCCTGCGCGGGCGGTTGAGGACTGGTCCTCGGCTCAGTCCTTGAAGGCTTCCGGCAGGCCGTCGCCGAAGCAGGTTTCCACGAGGCGGGCGTCGGCGATCCAGGGGTGGTCGAGGGGGACGGTCTTGCGCTTGCCGACGACTTCCTCGAGGGGGACGGTGACAATGTCGGCGCCGCGGACGGCGACCATGCGGTTGAAGCGGCCCTCGCGGAGGAGGCGGCCGGCCATGGTGCCGAGGCGGGTGCAGAGGAGGCGGTCCGCGGCTGAGGGGCTGCCCCCGCGTTGGACATGGCCGAGGGCGGTGACACGGGCGTCGATGCCGGTGAGCTGCTGGAGTTCGCGGGCGAGCTGGCTGGCCCGGGATTCCTGCACGAGGCGAAACTTGCCGTTGTCGACCGCGTAGGGCTCGACGTTTCGAGCCGCCTTTTTGGCCTTTGCTTTTTTCTTCCCGGCCTCCTGTACGGAGGGAGGGGCTTCGAGGGGATGGGCGCCTTCCGCGAGGGCGACAATGGAGAAACGCCGGCCGCTGCGGCGTCGGCGGGTGAGGTGCTCGGCGACGCAGGCAATGTCGTAGGGAATTTCCGGGATGAGGATGACATCGGCGCCGCCTGCGATACCGGCGGCCAAGGCGAGCCAGCCGGCCTGGTGCCCCATGAGTTCGCAGACAATGATGCGGTGGTGGCTGGTGGCGGTGGTGTGAAGTCGATCAATGGCCTCGGTGGCGATGCCGATGGCGGTGTCGAAACCGAAGGTGACATCAGTGCCGAAGACATCGTTGTCGATGGTTTTGGGCAGCGTGATAACGTCGAGGCCGTGGCGGGCGAGGTGGTAGGCGTTTTTCTGGGTGCCGTCCCCTCCGAGGCAGACAATGCAGTCGAGGTGGAGATTGCGGGCGTTGGCCACGGCGACCTCGGTCATGTCCATCGTCTTTCCGCCCATGGGCATCTTGTGGGGCTTGTCTCGGCTGGTGCCGAGGAGGGTGCCGCCGAGGGTGAGAATGCCGCTTACGCCCTTGCTGTCGAGCGGGAGAGTGCGGCTTTCGATGAGACCGCGAAAGCCGTCGAGGATGCCGACCGGCTGGATGCCGTAGTGGAGGGCGGCCTTGGCGACGCCGCGGATGGCGGCGTTGAGGCCGGGGCAGTCACCGCCGGAAGTGAGGATGCCGACGCAACGGATATTGGATTTGGTAGCACTCATCGCCTCCGAACCCTATGGGCCGTGCGGCCGGATGGAAAGATCGAAGGCGGCGGCCGCGGAGGTGCCGCTGACCATGGTCGGCGCCCACTCCGTCTCAGGGTGGACGCTCCGAGAGATGGACCGCGAAGCCGCGTGCCTCAATTGAGGCCGGAGCGGTGCTGGAGGACGGGAAAGCCGAAGCGCTTGTCGATCTCGGCGACTTGCCAAAGGAGCCGGATAAGCTCGCGATTGCCGCGACGGTTGTAAACCCTGCGGGCGGAGTCGCAAAGGCGGCGCTCGTGGTCGAGGACGGCGGGGTTGATTTGGGCTGGGGTGATGGGTTTCTGCTTGATCATGACAGGTTCGGACATGGGGGGTTGATAAACCATCGGGGCGCGACCGTTGGACCTGCTTCCGGGGCCGCGGAGCCCGCTCAAGGGAAACAACGGAAATGCCCCCGAGGTCTTGAGCGGAATTGCGTCAAGGCATGGTAAAACCCCGCCGCTCGAGGCGCCATGAAATCTCATTGACAGGGTCTCGTGTGGCTGTCTGCTTCGACTCCGGCAGATCCTCGTGGACCTGCCGCAGGTCTTAAGGCGCGCCGACGGGGTGGAGTTTCCATTTCAGCACGTGCCAGGCCGGTGCAAGCCGGCCCCGGGCAAGCGGCTGGTGCGCGGGTTCGGCCGAGCCACTGTAATACCAACTGTAATGAGTCTTAAATTGTTTGTAGGAAATATCAGCTTCTCCCTGAGCAAGGAAGAAGTTCAGGATCGGTTTCAGGCCTTTGGCGAAATAACCGATTTTTTTTGGCCCCTGGATCGTGAGACCGGTCGTCCCCGCGGTTTTGCTTTTGTCACCTATGCCGATCGCGAATCGGGTGAGAAAGCGATGCAGGAGATGAACGGCGCCGAGCTGGGCGGAAGAGCCCTTCGGGTGAATGAAAGCGACGAGAATCGCCGGTCCTCCGGCGGTCCGCGTGGCGGTGGCGGGGGCGGAGGATTCCGCTCCGGAGGCTACCGCGGCGGCGGTGGTGGCGGCGGAGGCGGGGGGGGCGGTTATCGCTCCGGTGGTCCGCGCCGTGATGGCCCCCCGCGCGGCGGTTTCCGTGATCGTGACCGCGATCGCTACGAGTAACCCAATCCGCAACCCTTCGAAATGACAAAAGGCGAGGCGCAAGCCCCGCCTTTTTTATTGGCTGTCCAGGGGATTGCCGCGGAGCGGTTTCGTTCGTCCCCTATCTTCGGGGACAATGCTCCCGGATGAAACCTGAAAGCGCTCCGCTCTTCCGCCATGTCCTACCCCCGGACGTGGGGCAGGGAAACCAGCGGGAGCATCTGCTCTCGTGTTCTTCGCTGCCCGCGGCCGGCCGGGCTCACTCCAGCAGATGATCGAGGCCCCAGTCGCCGGAGCCGATCAGGCCGATGCCGAGGGTGAGCAGGGCGAGGAGGCCGTGGAGGACGATCGTTTCCATGCCGGCCTCGGCGCCGATGAAATAGACCGTGGCAATGATTTGGAAGAGGGCGCAAAGCAGCCCCGCCCAGCGGGTGAAAAGCCCCAGCACCATGGCCACGCCGCCGAAAAAGCCGGCCAGGCAGATGAACAGGCCCCAGAGCATCCAGCCGGCCTCAAAGCCGATCGCGGACATCATCTCGCCTTGCCCCACCCAGGCTTCCGGGCCGCGGATGAAATCCGGGAAGATCTTCCAGGCCAGCACCAAGCCGGTGCCGGAGCGGATGAGCAGAAGGCCGAGGGCATGGAAGCGTTCTAGAAAGGAGAGGGTAAGCAGCATCGGGTGGAGTCGATGAAGTTCAGGGTGAAGGTCGAGGTTGAGGCTGGGCGACCTGATCGTTGTTGGCGAAGTATTTTTTCCGCGCCAGCCTCCAAAAGGTCGCGAAGAACGCCGTCAGCGGGATGGCGAGAATCATCCCGAGAATCCCGCCCAGGGCGGTGCCCCAGAAAAAGATGGCGAGGATGATGGTGACCGGGTGCAGGCCGGTTTGCCGGCCCATGATGCGGGGGGTCAGGAGGTAGCTTTCCAGCAGCTGTACGGCGATGAAAACCAGCACTGCGAGCAAGCCGAGGAGCCAGCCTCCGCCATCCTGGAAAAAGGCCACCGGCAAAGCCAGGGCCAGCCCGATGATGGTGCCGAGGAAGGGCACGATGTTGAGCAGCCCGATGATCAACCCGAGGGCGATGGAAAACTTCAGGCCGATGAGATGGAAGCCGGCCGCCAGCAGCACGCCCATGATCAACGCAATGAGGATCTGGCCGCGGAAGAAGGAGACGATGATGGCGATGAACTCGCGGACCAAAAAGAGGACATCGTCACGGATGGACGGATCGAGGAATCCGAGGTGTTCTTCGAGCCCCCGGCTGGGCTCTTCGTCGGAAAGGAGAAAGAAGAAGAGCAGCACCGGGACGATCGCGAGGGAGGCGGCGAAGCCGAAAAAGCCGAGCAGGTGGGAGCCGGCGGCGCGGAGATTGGGCAGCAGTTCGGGCATGGCCCCCCGGGCCTGCTCGAAGAGGCGGTCGGTGATGTCCTTGACCGCGGGGTTGGCGGTGAACCGCTCAAAGCTCTCCATCCAATGCGGAAAAGATTGCTCGATAAACTCAGTGGCCCGGCGGGCGAGATCCGGCAGTGCTTCGGCGAAGTCGAGGAGCTGCGAAATCACGGGTGGGAGGATCAGCAACAGCCCGAGGGCCAGAGCCGCCACCACCAGCAGGTAGAGCAGCGCCACGCCCAGGATGCGCGGAATGCGCAGACGACGCTCAATCACCCCCGCGACCGGCCGCAGGAGCAGCGCGAGAATGCCCGCCACCGCCAGGGGCCAGAGCAGGCCCGAAAAAAGGGCCACCATGCGGGCCAGCACCACCACCACGGTGACAAGAAAGAGGATGATGACCGCGAATGCTGCGAGAGCGGCGGCGGTTGTGATGAGCTTGCGCTGGAGGGGGCTGAAGAACGGTTCGGAGGCGGACATGGAGACGAACCTTCGGCGGTGGCTCAGGTGCTGTGGTCCAGATCCATGATGCCCAGTGCGGCACGGATGTCCGGCCGCTCCTGCAGCTCATCGATGAACTCATCCACCGAGAAGTCCGCGACGAGGAAGTCGTCGTACTCGAAGGTTGGCGTCAGGCTCTGTCCGCTGATTTCAACCATGCGCTTGAGATGGGCGAAGTCCCGATCGACATCCCTGATCTCCAGGGAGACCCCGTGGGTGGAGAAGAAGGCCATGGCCTCCCGGCACCAGGGGCAGCCCCGGCGAATGTAGAGAATGGGATCGCCTCGCATCGTCCCTTTGGTGCTACGTGGGATGGACGGGCGAGGCAAGCACGAAGCCGCCGCCGCGGGCCGGCGGGGGTGGTGCGGAGGTCAGCCCGCGTCTTCTCCGTCCTCACCTTGGAGAAAGAAGTACGTCGCGACGCCCGCAAGAATGAGGGTGGGGATGACGACCCAGAAGGGATGGACGGGAATGTCGT
>REEB01000203.1 GCA_007695295.1 Puniceicoccaceae bacterium | reverse complement strand
GCCGCCGCACCCTCAAGCGGTTCTTGCCTCTTCCTCCGACGAGATTTATGCCCATTCTCGGAAGAGGCAAGAACCTCACCGCCGCACCGTTATATACAATTCGAACCCGGCCCCTGTCCAACCCATGGGGTCCACCTCAGTGTAGAAGAACAGCTCGTTGTTGTTGCGGATATCGAGGTCGTCGATCAGTTCGCGCGGAATGACCGAGATGCTGAAGGGCGTCTCGATGATGGGTGCGCCGATGCGGATGGCGGTGACGGCGTTGGTTTTGCGGTAGCCGGCATCGCCTTCCGTTCTGACATCGAAGGGAGAGAGAACGTAGATGTCGTCATCAACGTCCTGGGCGGAGAGCTGAACTGGTGCGAAGACCAGTGAAGCGAAGATACAGAGATGCGCCAAAGGCGACCTCTGATTGAGGCCATATCTTAGGGTCATGGTTGATCTGGTTTGGGTTTGGGGTTGTCGCCGGCGCCAGCATGGCGACCGGCACGAGTCAGAGATGTGAGCAAAAGTTCAGGCTGGACAACGCCCCAGAATATAAATCCGTTTATAAACGTGCCAAGAGCGACCAATTTCGAGGAGTCGGGTGAAGCGAGGAAGACCGAGGGCGAGATTGGGGGTGCGGTGACATTGCGGGAGGTGGCGCGGGCCTGCGGTTTGTCGCCGGCGACGGTTTCGCTGGCCTTGCGCAACACGGGCACGATCGCCGAGACGACCTGCCGCCGGGTGCAAGCGGAGGCGGCCCGGCTCGGGTATCGGCCGAATCCGTTGATTGCGTCCCTGGCTTCGCGGCACTTCCGGAGAAACGGTGGGCGGTCCTTGACGCCCGTGGTCGCGTTGAGCAACCGCAGCGTGCACTACCGGGTTAATCTGGAAGTGGAGCAACCCCTGCGGGAGCGGGCCGACCAGTTGGGCTACCGGCTGGAGTCGACTGACTTCCAGGACCATCCCGACAGCATGCGGCTGGGGGAGCAGTTGTTTCACCGCGGGGTGGCCGGGGTGATCCTGAGCAATCTCTACCAGTTGGAGCGGTTGCCTGAATTTCCGTGGCAGCACTTCAGTGTGGTGGCGGTGGTGAGGCAGCAGTTTCCGCTGCCCTTTCCGGTGGTGCGGTATGAGTTTTTTGGGGCGATGGTGGGATTGTGGGATCGGCTGAGGGCGCGGGGGTACCGGCGGATTGGCTGGGCGATCATGCGGCATGAGCCGGAACATCCGGATGACCGGGCCCGGTTGGCGGCGACGTTATACTGTATTGAAAAAACCACTCCAAAGCATCGCCTGCCGATCTTTCGTGAACCGATGGTGCATGGAGACCAGGATCGGAACAGCCTTCCTGGAGTGGGTCAACCGAAACGTCCCGGACGTGGTGGTGGGATTTCACGGCGGCCTCTGCACAGCCTTGGAGCGGGCGGGGTATCGCGTCCCGGAGGACATCGGGTTTGCGACCCTCCATGCCGGCAACCGACTCGATGAGAGGCCCTCGCGGATTTCGGGGATAATGGGGCACCACGGAAACCTCCGGCTGCACGCTTTGGAGGTGATGGACCAGCAGATCCGCCATCATGTGCGTGGACCGCAAAAGGATCCTTTGCAGGTCTTGCTTCCGGCGAGTTGGTATGAGGGTGAGACAATCCGACCGGCGCCGATGGAGGCCGGATGAAGGCGGGGGCGAGGGGACGGGCCGGGTGGCTTCAACGGGGCCGGGCGGCTTGGAGGACGAGCAGTGCGTGAGGGTGCTCCTCGGGCCGGGGTTCGATTTCGGACTGGATGAGAAGAAGGGCGCGGCGGGCCCGGGCGGCGCGGTCGGGATCGGGCTGGATCCGTTCGAACTGGAGGAGGTTGGCGGCGGCGAGGGCTTGGGCGGAAGGGCCGGCCTCTTCATGGAAGGCTTTCACCCTGAGGCGGGCGCCGGGGCGATCCGGGCGGGCGCTGAACCAGCCGCCGTGGTCGGGATCGTGGTACTGCGTGTCCTGAAGTTCCTGTAGTTGTTTGGAAATGACAATCCAGCGATCTTCTCCGGTGGCGTCGTGGAGGCGGATGAGGGCGTGGATGAGGGCGGCGAAGTCGTGGAGGCCCCCCTGGCCGGAGGGGATGCCGGAGCGGGCGAGGCGGGCGAGCTCGCCGGTGGCGGGGTCGAAGTGGCGCTGGGTGAGGTGGTGGGCGAGTTCGCGGGCGGGCGGGAGGAAAGTGTCGGCATCGAGCTCGCGGGCGGCGCGGGCGAGGACGGCGAGCCAGGCGGCGTTGGCGGCGGTGAGGACGGTGGGGTCGCGCCGGAGGCCCGGGCGGGTGGTGCGGTGGTTGAGGAGGGCGGGGCGGATGCGGTCGAGGGCCGCGGAGAGACGGTCGGGAGCGAGGTCGAGGGTGGTGGCGAGGCCGGCGAGATCGGGGTGGGGGCGGAGGAGATTTTTGCCGTCCAAGTGGTCACCCGCGAGGTGGTCCGAAGGGAGGTTGCCGTCCTCCGCGAGCCGGAAGTAGGCGCGGGCGACGGCGGCATCCGGCCCGGTGAGGAGGCGGTCGATTTCCTCGGTCGTCCAGAGGTAGTGAAGGCCTTCGGCGGGCTGGTCGGGCGACGACGCCCAGCGGTTTTCGCCATCAAGGGCGGTGTGGTGGCCTCCGGTGCGGCAGCCGAGCTGGTCTGCGACGAAGCCGGCGAGGCGGCGAAAGGCGGTCGCGTAGGCGTCGTCCTGAAAAACCTGATACGCATCGAGCAGGAGTTCGCCGCCGCGGGCTTGGTCGGCGAGGGTTTTGACGAAGTAGGGCAGTTGCCAATCCTCATCGACGCTGAAGCGGAAGAGGCCCCCGTCGAGCGGATCGAGGAGGCCCGAGTGGAGGATGCGGTCGAGTGTGAGGCGGACATGGGCGCGGTCTGCATCGGTGGCGCCAGCGGCGAGGAGCAGGCGGAGACGCTCGGGGTGCAGCCGCCCGGGGACGTCGGTGAAGCCGCCGTGGTCGGTGTCGAAGGCGGCCCGGAGGGTTGCGCGGGCGTTGTCGAGGAGGTCCGAATCAAGCTCGGCCGGGAGGGGGAAAGGGGCGAGGAAGGATTGAAACGTTGAGAAAGCGCGATCGGCGCGGAGGCGGACCGTTTCCGGGCTGCGCTGCCAGGCGGTGACGTGTTGTTCGAGGACGTTGAGGATGCCGGGGCGGCCCCATTCCTCCGAGGGCGGCATGTAGGAGGCTCCGGCGTAGGGCAGGCCCTCGGGAGTGAGCCAGACATGCATGGGCCAGCCGGTGCGGCCTTCGGTGCTTTCTAGAAAGGCGCGGAAGTAGGCCACGAGGCCGGGGTGTTCGTCGCGGTCGATTTTGACCGGGACGAAGTGGGTGTTGATGTAGTCGCCGATGTCGGGGTTGGAGTAGGACTCGCGGTTGAGGACGTGGGACCAGTGGCTGGTGGAGTATCCGATGGAAAGCATGACGGGCAGGTCACGCTGGCGGGCGGCCTTGAAGACGGCCTCGTTCCAGGGGAGCCAATGAATGGGGTTGGTCGCGAATTGGCGCAAGTAGGGCGAGGTCTCACCGGCGAGAGGATGAGGGTCGGCGGCCATGGGCGGGGCGGGGCAAAGGCAAGCGAGAAGCAGGAGACGGGCTGGGTGTGGATTCATTGGATGGGGATGAGCGGTGCCGGTGGGATTGCGGGAGATGAACTATTTTGGTGGATTGGTGGTTGCCATGTCCGGGGCAGGCCATTCGCCCGACCGGGTAGACGGGACCTTGATCAGAGCCAGAGCCGCATTGCGGTCAAGGGCAGGTGGGGATCGTTGTGCTGATTAGCCGTCAAATAAAGACAGCATGGAGCAGATGTTGTCGAGTGCATGGATTGCGCATGCGACTCGCGGGACCTGGGTTCGGCTGGAAGGGGTGGTGCCATGGCAAGGCGGGGAAGGCGGCAGGCAGGTTTGTTGGGGACGCGGGAACCGGATGCCGCGGAGGGACGTCCCTCCATGGGGGATCCGGATCTGTCCAGACCTTGGCGGGGAGATCGCGTGCAGTCATTGTTTCCGAAGCGGTTGCGGACTTCGGCGCACATGGCCAAAGAAAGGCCCTCGCGGCGCTACCGGGCGTACCATTGCACCGGAGAACCGGGTGTGAGGAAGGTGGGACCCGGTGAGGCTGGTCAGAGCAGGGTGAGTTGATTGGGTCGGCGGGGTGGCGCGGATGGTGCGGCGGGGCTCGGGATGATTGAGGAGGCTTTGTGGGCATCCTGCCTATGTTCCTGTGGACGCGGGATGAGATGTAGCGGGAACATCTTGCTTCCATGTGCGGCACGGTATCGGCGGCGGAAAGCTGGAAGCGTCTGGTCTGCCAAGCCCTCAAGAGCTACCGCCTGAAAAGGATGGGCGTCCCATCCATGCGTGATTTCTGGGTTCGCTTCAACTACGGGGAGCAGGCGATAGTTTGATCCCAGGTCATTGATGCTTCGGTTCCGAGGGAGCGTGCGGCCGGCGGCATGTCAGAAACACCGCTTACGTCCAGACGGGAGACCCGTATGTTGAACATTTCAATCCCGCCGGAGGGAAATGAACGAAGGGAATCGGGGGCCGGACTTCGGCGAGCGCAGTCGAGTCGTGGTGTGGCATTCGACCGGCTCATGCCGAAGGGGCGGGGAGAGTTAATACTCCCCGCTACCCGATTCTGCCACTGATGCGATCGGACTACCGAAAAGCAACTGGTAACCATCCAAATCGAAAATCTTAAAGTCTCTTATTCCGTAACTCTGGTTTGTAGGTGGGTAGTTCACGGCAACGTGCCTTCCAATCAATTCTTCGTGAAATGCGTCCACATCATCGACCATGAAATAGACACCGCACTTCACCCGAGGCTCTGGATCCTTAACGTTGTCATGTTCGTAACTCTCAAAATGAACTTCCAATCCGTCTCGCCTCACCACAGCATAATTCGGTTGATTTGAGACGAAACCTTCGTAAATGAAATCAATCTCAAAGCCGAGGGAATCACGATAGAACTCCGCTGACCGTTTCACGCTTTTCGTGACAAGCATAGGTGCCGACGTGGTGAATCTCGTTTGGTTCATTTTCTCTTTCTTGCAGAACGTAAAGCGGAGGTACGAGTGAAAGCGCCAGCTTTCACTCGTTAGCTCTCCCGGATTGTGTGTGCCCGGCATGGGCGCGTTGTAATCGGGTTAAAGTCCCGCGTATCATG
>REEB01000193.1 GCA_007695295.1 Puniceicoccaceae bacterium | reverse complement strand
CACGATCCGCGCCAGCATACTCGAGCCGAGCCCTCCGTCGAAGCTCCCCACCCGAGGGCCGGTCTGCCCGAAGACGGCGTTCTCCGCCGCAATGGTGAGGTCGCAGATGACGTGGAGGACGTGGCCGCCGCCGATGGCATAGCCGGCCACGAGCGCGATCACCACCTTGGGCATGGAGCGGATGAGACGCTGCAGGTCGAGGACGTTGAGCCGTGGCACCCCGTCCTCCCCCACATAGCCCGCCTCGCCCCGAATGCTCTGGTCCCCCCCCGAGCAGAAGGCGTATTTCCCGTCTGTATGGGGGCCGGCGCCGGTCAGCAGCACCACGCCGACGGAGGCGTCCTCCCGGGCGTCGGCGAAGGCGTCGTACATCTCGAAGACGGTCTTCGGCCGGAAGGCGTTGCGCTTCTCCGGGCGGTTGATGGTGACCTTCGCGATCCCCTCCCACTTGTGGTAGAGGATATCCTGATACGTGCCGGCTGTTTTCCACTCGGGAGTCATGGCAGGCAAGTGTGGAAACGAGGCCCGGTTTGGCAACCGCGGGCTCGGTGAAAAAAGAACCCCCGGGGAACGTGTCCCCGGGGGCGAAACAAACGACGAGAGGAATGATCCGGTCCGGCGCGATCAGGCCCGGCGGCGGCGGAAGTAAACCGCACCGACGAGGACCAGCAATCCGGCGATCAGGGCGTAAGTCGA
Organism: Puniceicoccaceae bacterium; assembly: GCA_007695295.1. Lineage (GTDB taxonomy): Bacteria > Verrucomicrobiota > Verrucomicrobiia > Opitutales > Opitutaceae > REEB01. The sequence goes on along the minus strand of REEB01000193.1, from coordinate 23,740 downwards.
GGGCTCGGGGATGACTTCATAAGCGGCAATCCCGTTGTTGGTGTTCAACACGTAGAGCATGCCGTTGTGAAAAACCATATCACCTGAGGCGTTTGTGTTGGCGTTTCCAGCGGAAAGAACCTTGGTGTCCAAAGTCGTTCCAAACTCGCTCAGGGTGGCAATGTCATGAAGCTGGATTTCACCGGAGGCGGTCACCAGGCCTGCGAGGAGGTTGTTGGTGGGATCGACCGCGATGGGCGACACCCCAATGGAGAAGACAGAGGAATCGAAGATTTCCAACGCCGTTCCAGTGGAGAGATCGACATAGTGAAGGTTGGAACCCTGGGCCGTGCCAAACATGGTGCTGCCGGAACCGAAGGCAGTCCCGAGCTGCATCCGACCAACTCCGGTGGTCGCGGTCACGCTCGACCCCCACCCGCCCATTCCATCAGGAGCGATGGTAACGAGGTTGGGATTGGTGGTGTCACCGGAAACGAGCAGAATTTCGACGTCGTTGCCCGAGCCGCGCACCGCGATGTTGTCACCGTAGCGGCCTCCGGGAAGATCACCGTCAAAAATAAGGACCGGCGCGGCCGATTCATCCGCCCAGCGGTAGACCTTGACCCCGGTGCCTGCGGTGCCAGAGCCGAGATTGATACCGTAAAGAGAACCATCTGCCGCTGCTCCCATCATATTGAGGGCAAAGACGCCCCCGGAGATACCGGTGACATTCATCGTACCGATCTGAGCACCGGTCATACCGTTGACGACATTCACGGAAACACCACCGGTCCGGCTCGGGACGATTACATTGCCGGTGACAGGGTTCACAGTCATCCCGCGGGCAGCGTTGTCATTGGCGAACCAAGTGGTGTCGCCGGGGTTGATGGTCCATACGGCGTCGGAGAGGAAAAACGACCCCTGCAGAGTCAGGGCGGTCGGAAGGATTAAGAGGGGTAGGAGAGCAAAACGTCTTTTCATAGGACGGAAGGTTACGGATTGATGTGGAAGGGTTAATTACTAACCAAGATGTTAGGAACAGACCTGATGAGGCGGATTCCCACGTAAAAAGCAAGTCAAAAATCGGAAATCGCCCGCAGGGCGGCGGGAAACCAACAGGCAGCGGGCGCTTAACCCTCCGTGCGCAGGGAGCGGACGAAGGCCGCCGTGCGGACCATGGGGTTGGTCAGGGCGGTGCCGACGACGACTGCGTGGGCGCCGCGGCGAAGGGCTTCCGCCGCCTGGGCGGGGGTGGAGTAGCGACCCTCCGCCACGACCGGAGCCGAGAGAGCGGCCGCCAGCTCTGCGACCAGCACAAAGTCCGGCTCCTCGGGCACGGGCCCGCCAAGGTAGCCGGAGAGGGTGGTGGCAACCAGGTCCGCTCCGGCCTCCGCGGCGCTGCGGCCCTGCCCAAAGTCGGCCACATCGGCCAGGGCCAGGCAGCCGCAGCGGTGAGCCCGCTCGACCATGTCGCACACCGTGCTCCCGTCGAACCGCGGCCGGCCGGTCGCATCGAAGGCCACGATCCGCGCCCCGGCCGCGGCAATCGCCTCGACATCCTCCAGTCCGGGCGTGAGGTAAACCGGTGACCCCACCTCCTCGCGTTTGATCAGGCCGATCAACGGCAGGTTGGTTTCCCGGCGGATCGCCGCGAGATCCTCAACACCCTCGGCGCGGATGCCGGCGGCGCCGCCCCGCTCGGCCGCCTTCGCCATCGCCGCCATAAAGACCGGGCCGTGCAGGGGATTGCCCGGCGCGGCCTGGCAGGATACGATCAACCCGCCATGCAAGGCCGCAATGAGCGCGTCGGCACGTTCGGGAGAGCGCATGGCGGCAGAAATCGGCGGGGCTCCGCTTCAGTCGATCTCGCCCAGCGCCAAGCCGGCCGGAAGCGGATCCGGGACCTCGGCGAGCACGGGCACCTCGACCCGCCGGCCTTCCCGACCCGAGAGATCAAAAGCCGCCATGATCTCGACCAACGCCTGGCCAAGCTCTCCGGAAGCCCGGTGGGGTCGTCCGGCGAGAATACCCTTGGCCATGTCGGCCACACCGGTGCCGCGGGCGACCGCGTCGCAATGGGTGAGGGCAACCTCCTCCCAGTCCGACCTGCCCTTGGCCTTGATCAAAACGGGGCCGTGAAAGGTGTTGGGATCGGGCACGACCATGGTGCCCTCCTCGCCATAGATTTCGATTCGCGGCAGGTGATGGGCGGCGACCTCAAAGCTCATCACCACGGTGGCGAGTGCTCCCGATTCGAACCGGAGCGTGCCGGAGTAATGGGTCGGCACCTCGACGTTTACTTTCGTGCCGGCGAGGGGCTGGCTGGTCACGGTCCGCTCGGGGATACCGATGGCGGCTTCGGCGCTGACCGAGCGCACCGGGCCGAGCAGGTTGATGAGAGCGGTCAGGTAGTAGGGCCCCATGTCCCAAAGCGGACCTCCGCCGGGCTGGTAATAAAAGACAGGGCTCGGGTGCCAGGTCTCGTGGCCGCGGCAGGCCATGGCGGCAAAGGCGTGAAGGGGCCGGCCGATGGCACCGTCGCGAAGGAGTTTGATCGCAGTCTGGATGCCCCCGCCGAGAAAGGTGTCCGGTGCGGAGCCGGTGCGGAGCCCCTTCTCCGCCGCCAGGGCCAGGACTTTCCGCCCGTCCTCCGGCGTGGTGGCAAACGGTTTCTCGACATAGGGGTGCTTGCCGGCTTCAAGGGTGCGCCGGTTCATCTCCGCGTGGGCGGCGGGAATGGTGAGATTGATGATCAGGTCGACCCCGGGGGAGGCGAGCAGTTCATCGACGCTGCAGGCCCGGGGCACGCCGAACTCCTTCGCGCGGGCACGGGCGCGCTCCTTGTCCAGATCCGCGCAGGCCGCCACCTCGACCCATGCATAAGGCTTGAGTCCGTTGAAATAGGCCGGGCTGATCGCGCCGCAGCCGAGAATGCCGACTTTGAGTGTTTCCATGAAAGCAATGCAGAGAATGCAGACACCCGAAATAAGGCGAGCCTTCGTCGGCCGCGATTGAAAAGGGGTGCGGTGGCGTGCCCCGCCCGGCACCGGTAATCCCCCCTACTCGGTTCTTGCCACACCTTCCGGAAACGCATGAAGTCTCCCTTTGTCGTTTTTCCAACCCACGCCAAGACCATGAAAGCCGATCCCAAACTCGAATCCTTTCCCCAGGCCGAAATCGGCCCCGAAATGAAGGGCGCCGAAGCCGTCGTTGACTGCCTAGTGAGGGAAGGGGTGGAGGTAATTTTCGCTTACCCCGGCGGCGCTTCCCAGGAACTGCACCAGGCACTGGCCAAAAACAACCAAATCCGCACCGTCCTGCCCCGCCATGAGCAGGGCGGGGTCTTCGCGGCCGAGGGTTACGCCCGCGCCACCGGCAAGGTCGGGGTCTGCATGGCCACCAGCGGCCCCGGCGCCACCAATCTGGTCACCGGCATTGCCGATGCCTTCATGGACAGCATCCCGATCGTGGCCATCACCGGCCAAGTCTACCAGAAATTCATCGGCAAATCCGCTTTCCAGGAAACCGACTTCTTCGGCATGACCCTGCCGATCGTCAAACACAGCTACCTCGTGCTCGACGTTCAGGACCTCCCCCGCATCATCAAGGAGGCTTTTGTCATCGCGCGCAGCGGCCGGCCCGGTCCGGTCGTCATCGATATCCCCAAAGACGTCCAGCAGGCCCGCTTCCGCCCGGTCTATCCTGCCACCGTCACCCTGCGGACCGAAAAAACCCCCGCCCTGGCCCGGGACGAAGAAATCGGCCGCGTCCTCGAGGTGCTCTCCCGCTCGCGCAAGCCCGTCCTCTACGTCGGCGGCGGCATCATTTCGTCCGGCGCCCAGGATGAGCTGCTCGCCTTCGCCGAGGCTTACCAAATCCCCGTCACCAGCACCCTCATGGGCGTGGGCGCCTTTCCGGAGACCCACCCGCTCTCCATGAAATGGTTTGGCATGCATGGCACCGTCAGCGGCAACTGGGCCGTCCACCAATCCGATTGCCTCCTCGCCTTCGGCGCCCGCTTCGACGACCGCATCACCGGCGACGTCAAGCACTTCGCCCCCGAGGCCACCATCGTCCACATCGATGTCGATGCCTCCGAGCACAACAAAAACAAGCGCGTCCAGCTCGCCATCACCTCGGACATCCGCCACGCCCTCGCCCGGCTCAACGCCCTCGGGAAAAAATCCCGTCTCCAGAAACCGGATACCGGCCTCTGGCTGGAGCAGATCAAGGAATGGAAGCGCGACTACCCCTTCAGCTACCAGCCGAGCCCGCACATCCTCCCCCAGGAAGCCATCCGCACCCTCTTCGAAATCACCGGCGGCGACGCCATCATCACCACCGGCGTGGGCCAGCACCAGATGTGGGCGGCCCAGTTCTACGACTTCACCGGCCCGCGCCGTTTCATCTCCTCCCTCGGCCTCGGCGCAATGGGCTTCGGCTATCCCGCCGCCCTCGGCGCCAAACTGGCCTGCCCGGACCGCGAGGTCATCGATATCGACGGAGACGGCTCTTTCGTGATGAACATCCAGGAGCTGGCGACCGCGAAAATCGAGAAAATCGCCGCCAAGGCCCTCGTGCTCAATAATCAACACCTCGGCATGGTCGTGCAGTGGGAGGACCGCTTCTACAACAGCGTCCGCGGCCACACCGTCCTCGGTGACGCCAGCAACATCGGCAGCCCGGAAAACATCGGGGGGCTCTACCCCGACTTCGTGGCCATCGCCGCCGGTTTCGGCGTGCCCGGCCGCCGGGTCGTCCGCAAGGACGAGCTCCGCGACGCCATCCAGGAAATGGTCGACGCGGACGGTCCCTTCGTGCTCGACGTCATCGTGCCCTACACCGAACACGTTCTGCCGATGATCCCCGCCGGCAAAACGGTCAATGACATGATCATCGGATGACCCCTCCCCTACCCGCGGCGTGCAGTCGTGCGCGTTGCGGACCACGGGGTGGTTAAATCATCGCTTGCGTTTTCCGCCTTCTCGCGGAAACTCCCGACATCTCGTTCTTTGCCGCGCGGGCTTGGTTAACCCGAATCGACTTTGTTGCCCAAGCAACGATGAAAACAAACCAAACGCGCAAACTACTGCTGGGCCTGGTCGGGTTGGCCGGTGCTTTCCTCACTGCGGCGCAAGCCGCGGATCAAGTGTTCACACTTGAACCCATGGAAGTCATCGCCGACCGCTTCGTCCCTGCAGATCGTCAACTGGCTGTCAGCCTGGACTTGTCCCCGTGCCCCGTGCTCGTGGCGCAGGTTCTGCCGTTCGAAATCCGGTCTTTCCAAGTCCGGGATTCGGAAACGGCGGGTACACCATACCGCACGCTGCTGGCCCGAAACTGAACTGCCCTGGCTTCGGCCAAGGCTTTATGCACCTGAAAACAATGGGGCGGGTCTTCGGACCCGCCCCTTTTTTTTCGTTTTTTTGATTCCCACCGGAGGATCGGCACGCAGACTGCTTTTTCCACGCGGCACAGGGTCCGGTGCTCGCCGTTGCGATCCCCGCCCATCCATGTCAAAACCTCAACACTCGCAAGTAGAACAGCAGTAACCTATCCATGAAACCATCGGAAGTAATCAAACTCGCCCAAGAGAAGAATGTCCGGATCGTCGACTTCAAGCTGTGCGACATCCTCGGTTCCTGGCAGCATTTCAGCGTGCCGGTCGAAGAATTGAAGGAGGAAGTCTTTGAGGACGGCCTCGGCTTCGACGGCTCCAGCGTCCGTGGCTGGAAGGTCATTGATGCCTCCGACATGCTCGTCATCCCCGATCCCGCCACGGCGTTCATCGACCCTTTCACCAAGTTTCCCACCCTCAGCCTCACCTGCGATGTCCAGGATCCCATCACCCGGGAGCCCTACGACCGCGATCCCCGCGGCGTCGCCAAAAAGGCCGAGGCCTACCTCAAGTCCACCGGCTTGGCCGACACCGCCTACTTCGGCCCCGAAGCCGAGTTCTTCATCTTCGACAGTGTCCGCTACGACACCACCGCCAACACTTCCTTCTACGCGGTCGACTCCATCGAAGGCACCTGGAACCGCTCCAAGGAATACGAGGAGGACGGCACCCCCAACCTCGGCTACAAGATCCTCCACCAGGAAGGCTACTTCCCCGTCCCGCCCGCCGACAAGTTGGTCGACATCCGCCATGAGATGATCCTCACCATGGGCGAGCTGGGCATCGCCATCGAACGGGAGCACCACGAAGTGGCGACCGCCGGCCAGGCCGAGATCGACGTTGTTTTTGATACCTTGCTCTCCATGGGCGACAAGCTCGCCCTCTATAAGTACATCGTCAAAAACGTCGCCTTCAAATACGGCAAAACGGCCACCTTCATGCCCAAGCCGCTCTATGGCGACAACGGCTCCGGCATGCACACCCACTCCTCCCTCTGGAAGGATGGCAAACCCCTCTTCGCGGGCGACGGCTACGCCGGCCTCAGCGAAATGGCGCTCTTTTACATCGGGGGTATCCTCAAGCACGCCCCCGCCCTTTGCGCCATCTGCAATCCCACCAACAACTCCTACAAACGACTCACCCCGGGCTTCGAGGCGCCGGTCAATCTGGCCTACTCGGCCCGCAACCGCTCCGCCGCCATCCGCATCCCGACCTACAGCAGCAGCCCCAAAGCCAAGCGGGTGGAATACCGCACCCCCGATCCTTCGGCCAATCCCTACCTCTGCTGCTCCGCCATCATGATGGCGGGCCTGGACGGTATCCTGAACAAGATCCACCCCGGCGAAGCGTTCGACAAAAACTTGTACGACCTCCCGCCGGAAGAATTGGCCGCCGTCCCTCATGTGCCGGATTCGCTCCGCGGCGCCCTCGACGCCCTGCGCTCCGACCACGAGTTTCTGACCAAGGGCGATGTCTTCACTCCCGACTTCATCGAGAACTACATCAAGATGAAGCAGAGCGAATACGACGCCATCCGGGTCCGGCCGCATCCCTACGAGTTCTTCCTCTACTACGACGTCTGAGGACAAAGCTCCGCCCGCGCACGCTGAAGCGGACGATTTACGCTCAAGCCAGATCGCTGCAAACCCCCGCCACCAGGCGGGGGTTTTTTCATGCCCTCCCATCCGCTGGCAGGAATCGACGCCCCGCCAAGTGGAGGCTTCAGCACAAACCCGCTTCGACAACGGAGCTCCGGTGTGGAAGCGCCATCCTGGCGCTTCGAGACGTCTGGCCTGCGAGGAGCTCCGTCGAGTCGAAGCCGCCTTCCACCCTGCGGTCCGCCCCTGATCGTAATGCGATTGACACACTTCATGACCACACCCGCCCACTTCGCAGTTGACCCTTTGGCATTGCAGTCGAAATCGTGTCCATCCTATGAGCGCGCGCTACGTCGTCGTTATGGCCGGTGGCAAGGGAGAGCGATTTTGGCCCTCCAGTCGCCTGGCCCGTCCAAAACACCTCCTCCCGATCGTGGGCGACAAACCCATGCTCACCCAGACCCTTGACCGGCTGCCCGACTTGGCTCCGCCGGAAAACACCTTTGTCATCACCAATCGCGAGCAAGTCGAGGCCGTGGCCGAGGCCTGCCCCGCCCTCCCACGAGAAAACATCGTCGCCGAGCCGGTGGGGCGCGACACCTGCGCAGCCGTCGCCCTCGCCAGCCTGCTCGTCAGGCAACGCGATCCCGCCGCCACCTTCGCCATTCTCCCGGCGGACCACGTCATCCGGGACCAGGCCGGCTTCAGTGCGATTCTCCGCACCGCCTTCTCGGTCGCCGAAGCCGGTCCCAACCTCGTCACCATCGGGATCGTACCGACCGAGCCGGCCACCGGCTACGGTTACATCCAGCGCGGCGGCCGCCTCAGCGAAATCGACGGACGGACGGTCTACCGGGTCGAACGCTTCGTCGAAAAACCCGACCGCGAAACCGCCCTCTCCTACCTCGATTCGGGGGACTATTTCTGGAATGCCGGCATGTTTGTCTGGCAGGTCGCCACGATCGATAAGGCCCTTTCGCGCCACACCCCCTCCCTCGCCAAGGCCATGGAAACCGTCGCCAACGGGCTCGCCCAAGGCACTTCCCTCGACGCCCTCCTCGACAACGTTTATCCGGGTCTGGAGAAAATCTCCGTCGACTATGCCATCATGGAACGGGCCGAGGCGGTGGCCGTGGTGCCTGCTGATTTTGATTGGGACGACGTCGGGGCCTGGCCCGCCATCGCACGACACTTTCCCTCCGACAAGGATGGCAATGTCCTCCGCGGCAACGCCCTCCAGGAAGGCGGCAAGGGCAACATCGTCATCTCCAACGCAGACCACCTCGTCGCCACCGTCGGGTGCGAGGACCTCATCGTCGTCCACACGCCGGAGGCAACGCTGGTCTGCCCCAAGTCCCGTGCCCAAGACATCAAAAAGCTCGTCAAGCGCCTCGAGGCGGATCCACGCCGCCAAGATCTCGTCTGAAGAAATGTCGTTTGCCCGGACCGCGGGCCGCCACTTGCGACACGGATCCGCCACCGCCCTCCCACCATGAGCGCCCCAGCGCCGCGCCCCGGTTTCCGCTGCCTCGGCATCGACTTCGGTGAAAAACGCCTCGGCCTCAGCTTCGGCGATGACCTCGGCATCGCCACACCGCTCCCTGCGCTCCGGCGCGACAGCGGATCCGCTTGGCTGGAGTCTCTCGAAACCCTCTGCGCACGCCGCCGCATCACGGACCTCGTCGTCGGCTATCCGATCAATATGGATGACAGCCTCGGCTTTAAAGCACGCGAAGTTGACGCTTTCATCCGGGAGCTGGAAACCCGTCTCGGCCTGCATGTGCACCGGGTCGACGAGCGCCTCACCTCATATGCCGCCCGGGGTGGTGCCGGCAAACCCCGCGATCCGAAGGAACGCGCCAGCGGAGTGATCGACTCACGGGCCGCCTGTCTCATCCTGCAGGACTTTCTCGACACCCGCCTCGGCGACAGCGCTCCGCAACCCGGCGCTCCGGGGTCATGATGCGCTGGAAATGCACCTGCGCCTACGAGGGCACCGCCTACTGCGGCTGGCAGCTTCAGGACGGCCAACCTTCCGTCCAAGGCACGATTGAAGCCGCCCTCGGGCGGCTGCTGGAGCGCCCCGTCCGCATCCATGGCAGCGGGCGCACCGACTCAGGAGTCCATGCACTCGGCCAAGTGTTTCATTTCGACGCCAACTGGAGCCATGGCACCGAAGACCTCCTCGCCGCCCTCCGCACCCGCCTGCCACCCGATATCCAAGTCTACCGCGCCGTGAGCGCCCCACCCCGCTGGCACGCCCGCCTCTCGGCGGTCGCCAAGCGCTACCACTATCGGCTCCACCTTGGCCAGCCCAGCCCCTTCGAGCGGCGCTACGTCTGGGCCCACCCACGGCCGCTCGACATCGATCGGATAGCCGCCGCCGCCCGCCTTCTTGAAGGGCGCCACGACTTCAAGGGTTTCCGCGCCCTCGGTTCCTCCGAGCTGGAGTCCACCGTCCGCCACCTGCGCCGGCTGCACGTTACCCGCACCGGACCCCGCATCCGGATCGTCGCCGAGGCCGACGGCTTTCTCTACAAAATGGCGCGCAGCCTCACCGGCGCCCTCATCGCCCTCGGCCGCGGCCAGATCACCGAATCCGACCTCACCAATCTGCTCCGGACCGGCGAACGCGGACCGCACTTCGAAACCGCCCCCGCCCACGGGCTCTTTTTGGAACGGGTCTTTTACCGCTGAACCTGATCACTCCAAGACCTCATCTGAAAAAGTTTATCTGTAAATATCCTTCGTAAAAATCTTGCTAAACAGCTGACCTTTACTCAAAACTACTAATAGTTGCCCCACTTTCGGGTCAACCCACCACCAACCCCTAGTCCTATCATCTCCATGAAACTTCCGTACTCGTTTGCCGGCGTCTTGGCCGGGCTTGTTCTCACTGCCAGCGTTTCCAGTGCCTTTGTTCTCTCAGATTTCAGCAACCTTGGCTTCTGGGAAACCGACTCGGGCGATGTCAGCCTCTCGCTGACTTCCGATAACGTAACCCTTGGCGACACTGCCTTACTGACCACCTTGTCTTACACCGGTGGTGAAAACGTCTGGCGCGATGCCGTCAAAGGCTTCAATGGCCCCGGTTGGAAGGATGCACTCACAGGTGGCAACAACCTCGTTTCGCTGGATGTCACTCCTCAGATCGAGGTCGATGGCAGCCTGTCTTGGTCCGAGGTCGTTTTGGTCCTGAATTCCCAGGTCGGCGGTTGGCAGCAGATGTCTGCGATGGCGACCCCCAACTTACAGACCACCACCGTCTCGTGGGAGCTCACCGAAACCCACGTCTCGAATATCGCCGCCTCCGATTGGTTCGGGTTTCACTTCATCCTCAACTTCGGAGGTAACGGTAGCTACTCCTCGATTATCAGCAGCACTCACACCTTCGACAACTTCACCGCCGTGCCCGAGCCCTCCACCTACGCCCTGCTCGCAGGCATCGGAGCTCTCGGCCTGGCTCTCTGGATCCGTCGCCGCAAGGCCTGAGCGAATCACGCTTGCTTCAGTAACTTCTTGGCCTGCCCGACCCCGGGCAGGCCTTTTTCTGTGCTCGAAACGGCATGTCCCGCATCGGCACCATCTCCGGACGCCGGAAAGCAGTCCACGTGCGGTCGACTTTGACAGCCCCCCCTTCATGCCCCATGGGACAATTCCACTATGACTCAAACATCGGCACATCGCTTTGACCTCGTGATTGCCGGCGGCGGCACCGGCGGGGTCGCCGCCGCCCTCGCCGCCCTTGCCGCCGGGCTCCGCGTCGCCCTCACCGAGGAAACCGACTGGATCGGCGGCCAGCTCACCCAGCAAGCCGTGCCTCCCGATGAACACCGTTGGATCGAATCCTTCGGCTGCACCCGCGGTTACCGGCGTTTCCGCAACGAAGTGCGCACCTACTACCGCCGCCACTACCCGCTCAAACTGACACGGCGGAGCGATCCCCACTTAAATCCCGGCATGGGCTGGGTCTCGAGGCTGTGCTTCGAACCCCGCGTCGGCCTGGCGGTTCTCGAAGCCTTCCTCGCCCCCTACGAGGCCTCTGGTCAGTTGCGGGTCTTCCTGCGCAGCAAGGTCGAAGCGGTCGATGTCCAAGGCGACCGCGTGAGGGCGATCACCATGCGCCACCTCGTCGACGGCCACCGGTTTGAGCTGACCGCCCCTTTCTTTCTCGACGCCACCGAATGCGGCGACCTCCTTCCCCTTGCCGGCGCTGAATACGTCACCGGCACCGAGTCGCGCTCCGAGACGCACGAACCCCATGCCCCGGAAGCCGCCGATCCCGCCAACATGCAGGGCATCACGTGGTGCCCGGCGCTCGATTACCGCGCCGGGGAGGACCACACCATCGAGCGCCCCACCGACTATGCATTCTGGCGCGATCACCTGCCCCGGCTCGATCCACCCTGGCCGGGCAAACTGCTCGCCTGGGACTATTTCGACGCCGCCAGCGGCCTGCCCCGAAGCCTGCCCTTCGACCCTTCCGCCAACGATCCCCACAGTCTCGACCTCTGGACCTACCGGCGCGTCCGCCAAGCCGCCTCCTTCGAACTGCCCGATCCCGGAGGCGACATCTCACTCATCAACTGGCCCCAGAACGACTACTTCCTTGGCAACATCTTCGATCTTCCTGAAGACGAAGCCCGCCGCCACCTCGAAGGCGCCCGCCAGCTCAGTCTTTCTCTCGTCCACTGGCTCCAGACCGAGGCACCGCGCGCCGATGGCGGCCAGGGCTGGCCGGGACTGCGCCTGCGCGGCGATGTCGTCGGCACGACCGATGGTCTTGCCAAATACCCTTACATCCGCGAGTCCCGCCGTATCCGCGCGGAGTTCACCGTCACCGAAAACCATGTCGGCCTCGAAGCCCGCATGGCCGAAACCGGCCAGCCTCGCGACACCGTCACCGCCGCCACGTTTGCAGACAGTGTGGGCATCGGCTGCTACCGCATCGACCTCCATCCCGCGACCGGCGGCGTCAACGGCGTCGACATCGCCTCCCTCCCCTTCCAGATCCCGCTCGGCGCGCTCCTGCCGCTGCGCATGGAAAACCTCCTTCCCGCGGCCAAAAACCTCGGCGTCACCCACATCACCAACGGCTGCTTCCGCCTCCACCCCGTCGAGTGGAACATCGGCGAAGCCGCCGGCCTCCTCGCCGCCTTCTGCCTGCGGGCCGGCTGCCCTCCGCGGGCGGTGCGCACCAAGCCGGAGCTGCTCAGGGCCTACCAGGCCGACCTCGAAAACTACGGCATCCCCCTCGCCTGGCCGCGCATCACCCCGGTCTGATCTCCACCATCCGCCATGCGCCTTTCATTCCTACCGGCCGCAGCCCTCCCCCTGGCGCTGCTCCTCCCCGTCTCCCTCCCCGCCGAGCACTGGCTCGAGCCCCAGGTCGCCGCTTTTGAAGCCGCCGACCAGGCCGATCCCCCCGCTCCCGGCAAGGTTCTCTTCATCGGCAGCTCCAGCATCCGCGGCTGGCGGTCCCTGGCCGAGGATTTTCCCGGCCTCGACACTCTGAACCGCGGTTTCGGCGGCTCCACCATCGCCGACTGCCTGCACTTCGCCGACCGGCTCATTATCCCCCACCAGCCCCGCTTCATCGTTCTCTACGCCGGCGAAAACGACCTCGCGGCCGGCCATACCCCCGACGCCGTCGCGGCCGCATTCCTCCGGCTCCTCGTCCACCTCGAAGAACACCTCGGCCCCACCCCCCTTGTCTTCCTCTCCCTCAAGCCCAGCCCCGCCCGTGCCCACCTCATCGAGGCCATGTGCGACGCCAACACCCGCATCGCCGCCATCTGCACCAGCCGCGACCACCTCCACTTCCTCGACCTCTTCACCCCCATGCTGGGAGACGACGGCCAGCCCAATCCAGACCTCTTCATCCGCGACCAGCTTCACCTCAACCGCGCCGGCTACGACCTCTGGACCCGGAAATTGTCGGCCTTTTTTGCGGCAAATCTCCCTTGACAGTTTTTTTAAACAGTATTTAACGTACGTGATAAAAATGGCCCCAACCACTCCTCCGGCGGCATGAATTGAGCTGATACGGAAGAGTTCCGATACGACCCACCACCACTGCTTTCATGACCATCTACGACACCACCGCCGGCGCCCGTGCGGCGTCTCTCAAGCCCCGCTCCCGGGGCTTCACCCTCATCGAGCTGCTCACCGTCATCGCCATCATCGGAATCCTCGCCGCCATTCTCATCCCGACCGTCGGCCGGGTCCGGGAGTCGGCGCGGAACACCCAGTGCCTGAACAACCTCCGGCAGCTGGGCATGGGCATGCATCTCTACGCCGCCGACCACGGCGACCGCACCCCTCCAAATGTTCACCCGGACACGGGAGATCCTGCTTGGAACGTAGGCAGCTACATCGGCGACGGCCGCGTCTTCGGCTTCTTGATCAACAATCGCTACGGCGGGCCTCCCCAGACCACCCGCAATAACTACATCGACGCCGTTTCCCTCATGATTTGCCCGAGCTTTCGGGTAGAAGAGGTCAGCAATCCGGACTATAGACGTCCTCAGGACATCACCCCGACTAATCCCATTGTCCGCATGGGCTACGTCTGGATTTACTTTCCGACCAGAACCCATCCGGCTCTGGCGAATGACAAAGTTTCCCAAGAAATCAATCGACCCTTTCTCTGGGACTTCGGGTGGCGGGGAGGCGGCTGGGCCGCGCCGCTGAGCACCCCATCGCATGCCAACAACATCAATGTGCTCTTCATTCACGGCAACGTGAAATCGGTCTCATTGCACGAAGCCAACGGCATCACGGGTGTCGGTAACTTCTACAACTGGTTGACCTACGGCACCACCACTCCGAATTGATGCGGCCCTCCTCCGCTCTTTCACCTCCGTAATGCTTTTTCCGATTAGTCCGGGGTTCCTCTCCACCCGGCGCCGGACCCTTTCCGGCGCCGGTTTCATTTTCTTTGCCCTGCTCGCCGCGGTCCTGCCCGCCTTGGCCCAGAACCAGGATCCGCCCGAATACCGCGCCCTCTGGGTCGATGCCTGGGGGCCCGGCTTCAAAAACGCCGCCGAAGTCCAGAACCTCGTCGACCAGGCCCGCCAGGGACACTTCAACACCCTCATCATCCAGGTCCGCCGCCGCGGCGACGCCTACTACCACAGCGCCCTCGTCCCCCGCGCCGCGGACATCGCCGCCGGCTTTGATCCGCTCGCCGAGGTCATCCAACGCGCCAAGTCCGGCAGTCCGGCGCTTGAGGTCCACGCCTGGATCCCGGTCTTCCCGCTCTGGGGCCAACAGTTCAACCTTCCCGCCGCCCAAGACCACCTCATCCACACCCGCCCGGAGTGGCTCACCCGCAACCCCGCCGGAGAAACCTGGGACGGCAACAACTACCAGCTCGATCCCGGCCACCCGGGTGTCCAGCAACACATTCACGAAGTCGCCATGGAGTTGGTTTCCAACTACGCCATCGATGCCATTCATCTCGACTACATCCGCTACGCCGGCCGCAACTGGGGCTACAACGAGGTCGCCGTCCAACGCTTCAACGACCGTTTCAACCGCTCCGGCCAACCCCATCCCGACGACGCCCTCTGGCTCCAGTGGCGGCGCGACCAAGTGACCGACCTCGTCCGCCGCATCCACCTCGGCACCCGCCTGCTCGACCCCACGGTCTCCGTCGCCGCCTCCACCATCGCCTTCGCCCCCGGCATCACCCAGACCAACCAGTGGCCCGGCAGCGCCGCTTATTCCAACGTCCTCCAGGACTGGCGGGCCTGGATGGAGGAAGGCCTCCTCGATCTCAACCACCCCATGGTCTACATGCGCCAGCCCACCAACGCCCTCGACTGGACCCGCTGGACCGAGTTCGCCAAAAAACACCGGTACAGCCGCCACGTCGCACCCGGAGCCGGCGCCTGGCTCAACTCCATCGCCGACACCATCACCCAGCTCCGCTCGCTCCGCGAGGGCGGCATCGGCTTCGGACCCGCCGACGGCATGACGCTCTACTCCTACCGCAGCTCCAACAACCAGGGTCTGCCGTTTTCCAACTTCGCCAGCGCCGTCACCTCCTCCCCCTCCGCCCACGATCCCTCCCCGCAACCGCTCTTTCCCGCCCCCGCCCCAGTCCCTCCCCGGCCGTGGATCGACCAGCCGACCCAGGGAGCCCTCAAGGGCAGCCTGCTCGACCTCGACTCCGGCGAACCCGTCGATGGCGCCCAAGTCTTTCTCACCGGACCCAACTCGCGCATCCTCCGCACCGATGCCAACGGCGTCTTCGGCGCCGTCCGCCTTCCTCCCGGCATCTACACGCTCACGCCCGCCGCTCCGCCCGACGGCATCATCTCTCTTCCCGCCACCCTCGAGGTCACCGCCGGCGGGGCCGCCCGGACCCGGCTCTTCCGCTCCTCCCGGCCCTACGTTATCGCAACCGCCGCCCAAGCCGACTTAACCGGCGCCTGGACCCTCCGGAGTGACGCCCCCGACGCCTTTTCCTCGGCCCACTCCACCGCCGTCACCGTCACCGGCACCGCCAACGCCACCGCCACTTGGACGGTCTCCGTCCCGGAATCCGGCCGCTATGATGTCTTCGCCTGGCACCCCACCCGAAGCGGACTCACCACTCAGGCCCGGTATGAAGTATCCGGATACGACGGCTCCCAGCAGGGCATTCTCAACCAGAGCGCCGGCGGCGGCCAGTGGCGGACCGTCCGCACCGGCCAACGTTTCACCGCCGGCGGCACGGCCGCCGTCACCCTCGGCAACCGGGATGTCATCGCCGGCCGCCAAGTGGCCGCGGATGCGGTCCTCTTCGTCCTCACCGAACCCCTCCCGGCCCACCCGATTGACCTGGAGGTCGAAGGTGAAGGCACGCTCACCTCCTTCCCCGCCCAAAGCCCGTTTTTCGAAGGCGACACGCTCTTCCTGCTCGCCCAACCCGGCGTCGACAACAGCTTTCTCGGCTGGGGCGGCCTCCTCAACGGCACCGTCTCCCCGGCTTCCCTCACCGTCAGCGGACCCGGCACGGTCCAGGCCCGCTTCGGTCGCACCTTCGCCGCCTGGGCCAAGAATCGCTTCACCGCCGCCGAACTGGCGGACTCCGCCATCTCGGGTCCAGACGCCGACCCCGACCTCACCGGCTTGCCCAACCTCCTCCGCTACGCCCTCGGCCTGGACCGCACCACCGCCGGTGGGCACGCGCTCTTGCCGGCCCCGGCCGTCCTCGATCCGACCACCGGCCGCCTCACCCTCGCCTTCCACAGCCTGAGCTCATCCGCCGATCTGGGGGTGGTGATCGAAAAATCCCAAAACCTCTCCGACTGGGAGTCCGCCCAGGACTGGATCGCCGCCGAGATATCCGAGCCCGCCGCCGATCACCCGCTCCTCGAGCGCGTCCGGGTGGAACTGGAGTTACCCGCCGGCACGACCGGCCCGGTTTTTTTTCGCGTCCGCTACCTGCTCCAGCCCGAGTCCCCCTGACGCTCCGGTCCCTCAGGACCGCAGGTCACCGCGCCCGAAGCTTTCCGGCAACAGGTCCCTCAGCGCCACCATCCTGGCCCGGCCACCCGTCCCCGGGAAGACCACGACCGCGCCCGGCTCGGCAAATTCAGCCAACACCTGCCGGCAGGCCCCGCAGGGGGTGATCGCACCCCCGTCCGCCCGCGCACAGGCCGCCGCCGCCAGCCGCAGCCCCGCTCCCTCGGCCCGCACCGCCGCCGCCACCGCATTGCGCTCCGCACATAGGGTCAGCCCGTAGGAGGCGTTTTCCACATTGCAGCCGGTATAGCGACCCCCGGAAGTGGTGACGACCACCGCCCCCACCCGTAGGCCTGAGTACGGCGCATACGCCTGCCCGGCGGCTTCGGCCGCTTCCGCCAGCAGCGCCCCGGATTTCACCCCGCCCGGCAACTCCACCTCCGCGTCGCTCATGTGCCGTAAAGCCGGTCTCCGAAGTCCCCCAGGCCGGGCCGGATGTATTTGCGGGCATCCAACTCCCGGTCGAGGGCGGCCGTGAAAATCAATGCCCCCGGATGCCGCCGCCGCACGGCTTCCACCCCCTCCGGAGCCGCCACGATCGAGAGCACCCGCAGGCCCGCGGCCCCTTCCTTCGCCAGCAGGTCGAGCGCGTGGTTGGCCGAACCTCCCGTGGCCAGCATCGGGTCGATCAAAAGCACCTCCCGGCCCTTCACCGGCGGGAGTTTGCAGTAGTAGGAGCGCGCCACCGCGGTCGTCTCATCGCGCTCCAGGCCCACATAGCCCACCGCCACCCGGGGCAGAAATTGCGTCGCCGCCTCCAGCATGCCCAGCCCCGCCCGCAGGATCGGCACCACCACCAGCTCCGCCGCCAACTCCGCACCTTCGGCCGTTTCCAGCGGAGTATCCACTTTACAGCTACGAATCGGCAGATCCGCGGTCGCCTCGACCAACAGGTAGAGCGTCACCTGCCGGCAAAGGGCGCGAAACTGGGCCGGCTCGGTGCGGGCATCCCGCAGCAGGGTCAGCAGGTGGGCGGCAACCGGGTGATCGAGGACGGTGAGCGGCATGGCAAGACCGGCGGGCACGTCCCCCCGGGCGGCTTCCCTTCTGCACCGCCGATCCGCCTCTGACAAGCCCTCAACCGGCCTTTTCACCGCCCCGCTCGAGCCGATTCCGCTTGCCCGGGCTTCGCCCCCCTTCTCGACTGCGCAGGCATGAAAACCAAACCGCAGATCGTGGCCAACTGGCTCCCGCGGTATACCGGCTACCCGCTCCGCGGGTTTTCCAAGTTCATTCTCCTGACCAACTTCCAGCAGTACGTAAACCTCTTCGCCGAATGGCACGAGACACCCGTCCACGGGCTCGACCGCCCCATGCCCAGCACCACCGCCGCCGGCGTTTCCATCATCAACTTCGGCATGGGCAGCCCCAACGCCGCCACCATCATGGACCTGCTCGGGGCCGTGAAGCCAAAGGCCTGCCTCTTTCTCGGCAAGTGCGGCGCCCTCAAGTCCGAAATCGGCCTCGGCGAACTCATCCTCCCCATCGCCGGCATCCGCGGTGAGGGTACGTCCAATGACTACTTTCCTCCGGAAGTGCCCGCCCTGCCAGCCTTCGCCCTCCAGAAGGCCATTTCCACCACCATCCGCGAACACCGGCGAGATTACTGGACCGGCACCGTTTACTCCACCAACCGCCGCGTCTGGGAGCACGACACCGCCTTCAAGAGCTACCTCCAGCGCGTCCGCGCCATGGCCGTCGACATGGAGACGGCCACCATCTTCTCAGCCGGATTCGCCAACCACATTCCCGTCGGCGCCCTCCTCCTCGTCTCCGATCAACCCATGATTCCCGAAGGCGTGAAAACCGAAGCCAGCGACCGCAACGTGAGCCAGCACTTCGTCAGCGAGCACCTCCGCATCGGCATCGAAGCCCTCCGCCAGCTCCGCGAAAAGCGCCAGACCGTCAAGCACCTCAAGTTTTAGGATTCCTCGCCCCCGGCGCCCGCCTCCTCCGCCGCGGGCAGGGGAAGCGGCAGCGGCTCGGGCGCAAACCGCAGGTCGGCGACTTCATCCACCTCCAAAATGCGGGAAAGCAAACCCACTTCATGCAGATCCGCGATCTGCCGCTCCAACCGGTCCCTCGACAATGCCCCGATCCGCTCCCCCCGCTCCTCATAGCCCTCCACCAGGCGGTGTTCCTTCATCGTCTCCAGGGCATAGGCGATGAACGCCGGCGACATCTGGGGATTGAGAGGCGAAAACCCGGCGTTGCCCGGCGATGGATCTTCGCCCAAGTAGGACTCCCAACCTCGGATGGACGCCCGCACAAACCGCTCCACCACCTCGGGATGCTCCTCCACGAAGTCCCGGTGGGCAAAGATCACCCGGTAGGGATCATAACCGGAATGCGAAATCAGCAGGGTACGCACTTCCAGCCCCTGCCGCCGCGCAAAGAAGGGCTCGTTGGTGATGAAACACTGCTGGATGAAGTTCGGGTTGGTGACAAACTGGGCCAGTCCATACTGGAGCGGAAGCAGGTTGATCCGGATGTTGTAGCGCCGGCGCAGGTACTCCACCCAGTTGGACCCGACACCCGCCATGACCGTCTTGCCGTCCAAGTCCTGAAAGGTCTGCACGGGATTCGAGTCGTGCAGGAGCAGCGCCTGCGGGGAGTGCTGCATGAGAGCGGCCACGATGATCAGCGGCAGGCCCCGGTCCACCGCCACCATGATTTCATCACTGCGGCCGAGCCCGAAGTGAGCTTCTTTCAACGCCACCCGCTGGTTGACCCGCGAGCCGGGTCCCCCCGGGCGGATGCGCACTTCAAGCCCTTCTTCCTCATAATAGCCCAGTGCATCGGCCTGGTAGAATCCCCCGTGCTCGGGCTGCGGATACCAGTCCGTCTGGAGCAGGATCTGGGAAGGCGGACTGCTCGCCCCGGCTACGTGGAAGGAGCGCGTATCTTCGCCGCCGCAACCGCCCGCAAAGGCCAGGCCGAGGCAAAGGACCGCACGGGGTAAGTAGCGTCGCTTAAGGAAATGGTCGTCTGAATTAGTCATCTGCAGGAAGGGCCGATTCATGCCACCGGCGCAGGCAAAGCCACTGAGCTGTCAAAACCAGGGAAACGAAAACGAATCCCGTCAGGCAGGCAATCAGACCGGCGGCAAAAAGCGCCGGAATCATGAGCTGCGCATTGTAGTATATCACCAGAAACCCCAATCCTCCCGTCCCGCCCCCGGAACTGCCGGCAAAAAACTCGCCCGCGATCGCCCCGATCATGGCCAGGCTCGCCGCCACCCGCAGCCCGGCGAAATACCAGGGCAGCGCCGAGGGCAGCTTCAGCCAGAGCAGCTCCTGCCAAGGCGCCGCCCGGTGCAGCCGGAAGAGATCGCGCTGCCCGCGGTCCGTGCTGATCAACCCTTGGGTCGTCGCCGCCACCACAGGGAAAAAACCGATCAGGAAGGTGATCAGGATCACACTCGGCAGCCCCGCCCCCACCCAGATCATGAAGAGCGGCGCCAGCACGATCACCGGAACCATCTGCAGCACCAGGACGAGCGGATACAGCCCGGCGCGGATCCGCCACGAACCCCCCAACGCCAGGGCCAGCAGCGCACCCAGAATCGCCGCCAGCCCAAAGCCCGCCGCCGCCCCGGTCAGAGTGGTGCCGGTGGCCCGGAGAAGCCGTTCACGCTCGTCCCAGCCCGCCGCCAGAACTTCCAGCGGTCCCGGCAGGATGTAGGCCGGAAACTGCCAGAACGCCTTCACCAGAACCCAGGCCACAATCGCCGCGCCCGCGGCCAGCAACGGCCAGATCCAGCGCTCACCTCTGCGGATCCGTGCTGCTTTCACGATTGCCCTCCCGCTTCCAGATGGCCCGCCACTTCCGCCACCATCCGCCAGTAGGATGGCTCCCGGCGCAAGCCGTGGTCACGGTTTCTCCCGAACGGTATCGGCACCTCCGCCAAAACGCCGCGCCGGCGCGGCGACAGGATCACGACGCGATCCGCAAGAAAAACCGCCTCCGCCACCGAATGGGTCACGAAAAAAGCCGTCCAGCCGCCGGCCCGCCGCAGGGCCAGCAGGTCGTCGTTGAGCCGGTTGCGCCCGATCTCGTCGAGCGCGGCAAAGGGCTCATCCAGGAGCAACAGCTCCGGCTCCACCACCAGGGCCCGGGCCAAGGCCACCCGCATCTTCATCCCCAGCGACAGTTCACGCGGCCGCGCCTTCTGCCAGTCCGCCAGCCCCACCCGCGCGAGCATTGCGGCGGCTCGCTCCCGCCGCCGGTCCGCCTTGGTCCCCAGGATGCGCAGCGGGAGCTCCACATTGCCCCGCACGGTCAGCCAGGGCAGCAGGGTCGGCTCTTGAAACAGGTAGCCAATCCGAGGCGCCCGAGCGGGCTCCGGTGTTAGCGAAAAATGAAATTCACCACGGTCCGCCGCCGTCAAACCCGCCAGGATCCGCAAGAGAGTCGTCTTGCCGCAGCCGCTCGGGCCGACCAAGGCAATCAACTCTCCTTCCTCCACCCGCAGCCACAGATTCTCCAAGACCGCGCTGCCCGCATAGGCTTTGCCGACACCGGCCATTTGAATGCTCAACGCGGCGCGGCCCCCGTCGTTCACCACTGCTCCGGGAACCATCGGCGGACTTCCCCTGTCACCTCCGGCCATGCCCGTCACCGACCCCCCCGGAAGGGGAGTTCCCATCGGAATTCCAGGCACTCTCGCTGCCTCCAGAAATTCAATACCATTTGGTCAATAATGTCTGAATTGTGTCGATGGGATTCTTTTCTCCTCGCCGTTGCATCAGAGGTCTTTTATGGTCTATGTTTTATTGGTTTCAACCATCGGTTCTAGTGCCCGGATGTCGTTCCCCACAAGCTGTCTTGCCTACCGTCTCTTGCAGAGTTGGGGCAACCGCAATTCCATCCTGAACACCCACTCCCGTTGACTTTGCACCTCAGCCCATTTTCCGCACCTGGCACCGGTTGCCATGTGCACCCCACTCCATTCCACGGCCCGGCCGTGGTCGTGAAAATAAGGAGTTGACCCCTCTCGCCGCTGTCCTCCACTTGCTCACTCCCGGTTACCACCGACTACCCTTTCCAATCATATGATACGCACCGCCACCTTGTTCTCTCTCCTGCTGGCCGCTGCCTTGGGCCTCGCCCCCTCCAGCCATGCCGTGGATTTGGATGAAACCCGCTCTTCCCTGCAGGAATGGGTCGAAACCCGCCGGATCATCTCCGCCGAACGCAGCCAATGGCGCTCCGAACGCGAATTGATCGAGGAGAGCATCACGCTTCTCAAGTCCGAGATCTCACTGCTCGAAGAACGCATCCAGGAAGCCGAAGAAGGCGCCACCGTCGCCGACCGTGAACGCGAGCGCCTCAACGACGAAAACGCCGTCCTGCGGGAAGCCTCCTCGGTCGTCTCCGAGGCCATGACCGCTCTCGAAGGCCGCGTCGCCGGGCTTGTCGCCTATTTCCCGCCCACTCTCCGCACCAACATCGACCCGCTCTACCGCCGCCTCCAAGCCGCCCAGCGCGCCGGCGATCTCGCCACCCGCGCATCCCTCTCCGAGCGCATGCAGAACATCATCGGCATTCTCAATGCCGCCGAACAGTTCAACAACAACATCCTTCTCACCCGGGAACTGCAGGAAATCCCCGGCGGTGACACCGCCGAGGTCCGCACCCTCTACGTCGGCCTCGCCGTCGCCTACTACGTCGACACCACCGGCCGCACCGCCGGCGTCCTCCGGCCCGCCCCCGACGGCTGGATCGCCACCGCTCGACCGGAAATGGCGGAAACCATCAAGCGCGCCGTCGCCATTTACGAGCGCGAGCGTTTGGCCGAGTTTATCCCCATCGCCATCGAGCTCGACTGATTCCATCCACCCCGTTCCCAGGTTACCGCTATTTTTTCCATGAAGGCATCCCTCATCACCCTCCTTGCTCTCGCCGCCGCCACGACTGGTTTCGCCCAGTCCTTCAATCAGGCCGCCGCCAACGCCAGCTCCGACCTCCAGGCCGCTCTCGACGAACTCGCCAGCCTCCGCGAGCAGATCGCCGACGAGAAAATCCCCCTCTCCCGCGAACTCACCCAGCTCGAAAACACCGTCATCCAACGCCGCTCCGAGCAGCGCCGCGTCACCACGGCCCGCGACAACCGCACCGTCGACCTCAACGCCCTCCAGGCCGAGGTCAACGCCCGCAGAGATGAAAACTCCTACCTCGCCAACCTCATGGGCGAGTACATCCGCCAGTTCGAGAGCCGCATCCACATCAGCGAACTCCAGCTCTATGAGGATGTCATCCGCGAAGCCGGCCGCGCCGCCGACAATCCCGCCGTCAGCACCAAAGATCGCTTCCAAGCCCAGATCAATGTCCTCAACAGCTCCCTCGACCGGCTCGAAAACGCCATCGGCGGGCACCGCTTCCGCGGCAACGCCGTCGCCGGCGGCATCCTCAAGGAGGGCCACTTCGCCGTCATCGGACCCTTCGGCTACTTCTCCAGCGCCGACGGCACTGAAGCCGGCATCGCCCGCCTCCAAGTCAACGCCGACTACCCGGCCATCGTCAGCCTTGGCCGCGATTTCGGCACCGGCATCACCGCGGTCACCACCACCGGGGCCGGCCTCTTCCCCCTCGATCCTTCCCTCGGCGACGCCCTCCGGCTCGATGCCGCCAGGCAGAACATCATCCAGCAAATCCAGGCCGGCGGCCCGGTCATGATTTTCATCCTCACCCTCGCCTTCGCCGCCACCGCCATCGCCATCTTCAAGTATTTCGAGCTCAGCGGCGTCCAGCGCCCGCACCCCGGCGATCTCCAAAAAATCCTCGATCACCTCAACGCCGGCGAACAGGACGAGGCCCTCGCCATCGCCTCCAAAGTCAAGGGGCCCTTCGGCAGCGTCCTCGTCTCTGGGGTCAAACACTACGACCAGGACAAGGAACTTCTCGAAGAAATCCTCTACGAACGCCTGCTCGCCAGCCAACCCAAGCTCGAGCGCTACATCGCCTTCATCGCCCTCACCGCCGGCGCCGCCCCGCTTCTCGGGCTCCTCGGCACCGTCACGGGCATGATCCGCACCTTCAAGCTCATCACCGTCTTCGGCACCGGGGATGCCAAGTCGCTCTCCTCCGGCATTTCCGAAGCGCTCATCACCACCCAGTGGGGACTCTATGTGGCCATCCCCGCATTGCTCTGCCAAGCCCTCCTCTTCCGGAAGGCCAAGGGCACCCTCTCGGAAATGGAGCAGACGTCGGTCGCTTTCGTCAACGGCCTCAACCCCAATAACAAAGG
>REEB01000109.1 GCA_007695295.1 Puniceicoccaceae bacterium | reverse complement strand
TGCTCTGGTTGGCCTGGTCAAGGGCCACCGACTCCACTTCCCAAGGCCGTTCCAGGCCAAGCATCCATTCGTACAGCTGAGTATCCTTCATCGAGATACATCGTTGCCAAACCCAGTCGAAAAGCACACGCTTATTCCTGAAGAACCATTGTTTTTCCCGAACGATCGACGGAGGTGATGCCGTCCACCTCAGTGGACACACCGCCATTGTTCAGATTCCGGCCACGGCTGAAACTCGGTCCCGAGCAGCGTGCAGCCATTGGCAAGGGAAAGGTGAGTTTGTCGGTCGTCATTAGCGATGACGGCTTGGTGGAGGATGTTCAGGTGATCGAATCCACCCACGCGGACTTGGAACGGGCGGCGGTGGAGCTTTATAAAAGAGCCATCTACTGGCCGGGAAAACACCGCGGCCGCGCGGTTTGGGTCCGTATGACTGTACCCATCCAAGTCGGAAACGACCTTTGAGGGGGATGGATCGGCGGTTCCTTTGAGCAGGCGGAAGCAACAGGGGCCGATTGAGAAAAGTGGATGGGTATGTGTCCGGATGATGGTACGGCGGGCCGTGATGGCCTTGGCCGGCCTTTTCGGGCTTGTCAGAGGCTGCGTTTCGAATGCAGTTATGAGGCCATGCCCCGGTTTGCCCAGCTCTTTCTGCTCTGGATGTTTATGATGGCCCGCGCCGCCGTTGCCGGGGAGTTGGAATTCAGCTTCGAGTTTGAGGCTGGTGCGGAAATCCCTGAGCCGGGGTTGCAAGAAACCACCTTCACCGAGGCTCCGGCATGGTCGCTGGAGGGTCGGCAGCTCTTCGGAACCGGGCCTGACTGGCTTCCCGGAGCGGGGGAACGGGAACGCCTGCTCAATTTTGTTTTCGAAGTGAACTACTTCGTTTACCGGTATGCCGGAGGTGAAACGGCGGACGACCTCTTCGAGCAACACTTTACAGTGGTGCACGAGGCCAGGAGCCGCGGCATGGACATGCTGAGCCGAAACGTGCTGGAGCGGTTTTGGAGTACAGACCAATTGCGGCGGGGGCGGCTGATGATTTATCCGCTCGAGGGCGGGGTGGCCGGAACGCCGTTAGACGTGAATGTGGCTGCATTGGTGAGGCGGTCCTATTGGGAGGATGTTTCGGTTTACCACACAGAGTGGGGGTCCGGGCGCCAACTCGCACTGCTGTTGGTCGTCCCTGAAACGGGGGAGTTTCTGCGGCCGCGCCATTCCTCGGATCTAGCCGCCTCCCTGATCGCGGCCACGACGATCGGCTCCATGTCATGGTTGGAAGAACTGCTGGCGATGGTCGGTTCATTGAGCCGGCAGGAGAGGAACCGCGTGATGGATCATGCCGTCCGGGTCGGCCATTCGGAACAGCTTCGCCGCCTGCTTGCCGCGGGCCTTGACCTGCCTTCGCGGGGCTCAATGCCGCCGCTGATGCAGGCGGCAAGAACCGGGAGAGATGAAGTCGTGGAGCTGCTTCTGGACGGGGCGTCGCCCGCAGCGGTTGATTTGGCCATGAGCTGGGCGGTGGATCTGGGACACGACGCAATCGCCCTGAGGCTCCTGCGGGCCGGCGCTGATTTCAACAAGCCGGGCGCCCGCAACAATCTTCCCATCACGGCGGCCTTTATCAACGACCGCGGCGCGTTGTTTGCGGAACTGATCGAGCGGGGCGCTCGCTTCAACTGGGACAGTCCTCACCTGCCGTTGGGGATGATGCGGCGTATCCACGCCCGTGAGACACGGATCATCGAGGTGTTGCTGGCAAATGGTTTTCCGGTGGATGCGGAGGTCAACGGAATCACGCCCCTGATGGCGGCGGTGCGCCAACGCTATCCGGAGGCCTGCGAGCTGTTCTTGCAGCATGGGGCGGACCCCGACTTCCGAGATCCGGACGGCGCCACTCCCTTGTTGGTGGCGGCAGGACTGGGGGACGCCACTCTGGTCCAACTGTTGCTTGCGCACGGGGCGCACGCCGACTCATTTTCGCCTACAGGACTGACGCCGTTGTTCATGGCGGCCAATCAGGGCCATGCGGAAATGGTCGAACTGCTGGCAGCACACGGAGCGGCGATTGATGCGACTGATCGGCTGGGATTGCCCGCCATCGGCCACAGCCTCCTCCTTGGCCACAGGGAAGTGAGTAAACGTCTTATCGCGCACGGCGCCCGAATTCCCACGGACCACTTGATGGCGGAGCAGATGCTGGAGTCAGCCCTGCGGGACGATCTTCCAGAGCTGTTGGAACGCGCCATTGCCGATGGTATTTCGGCGGATCGCCAAGTTCACAATCGCTGGAGCTTCGCGGAAGCCGCCGCTCTTTACGACTCGCCGGCCAGCTTGGCCTGGTTGGGCGAAGCGCACGGCCTGGAGCCGGCACCAGACCTGTTTTTGCCTCCGAGGGAGCTGCGGGAGGTTCCTCGAATCTTCGCCGCAGGCGAGGTGATCGATCCACGCCGTGGGGCAGAGGTTTCGCGGGCGGAAGTGAGGGTGCGGGTGATCGTTGATGAAGCCGGCCGGCCGGTCTTTCCCAAGGTCGTGAGGAGTCCGGATCCGGACCTGATTGCGGCGGCCTTGAACGTGGTGGAGTCGATGCGGTTCAGCACCCCGGTGTCCGAGGCGGGTCCGGTCTGCACCTTGATCGTGGTGCCGGTGGTGTTTGGTGAGCGTGTGCGGGAAATTTACACGAGGGAACAGGTGGATACGCTGCCGGAACTGCGCCGTCCGCTCCAAGTGCGTTTTCGACCCGGGACCATTGGGATCCATGGAAATGTACAGGCCAGTTATCTCGTCAACGAGGAGGGCGAGGTCGAGGACATCACGATTCTTAACACCAACAACCCCGAGTGGATTCGGGCTGTGACGGAGGCCCTGAAACAGGCATCCTATCGGCCGGCCATGAGGGATGGCCGACCGGTGGCGATGCGCATCATGCTGACGCTCACTCAATAAGTCGGCGCCTGCGGCCGTGCTTGCCAACTCCTGCATCAAGGCTGCAATTTTTAAGTACAAGACCGGGCTCCTGCTGAAAGCTTTCCGGCCAACCCCATCGCCATGACAACGCCCCCCGTGTATTCCCTTGCCGTCGCCCTGCTGGCGGCGGCTTGCGTCAACCCTGCTCCCGCCGAGACCGCGGACACCGGCACCGCCCGGGAACTGCTTTTGCCCGAGCCTGAAGTTCTCAAGCGCATGGAGGCGGGCGAACTGTCGCCGGTCGGGCGGTTTCTTTTTCTGCCCGGTGAGTCCGGGCCACCGGCGGAGGATGAGTGGCACTACTATCGGTCGCTGGTGTGGTCGGGCAATTTCGGAATCTATCGGGCTCCCCCGCCCGACATGGAGGGTCAATGGCATCACAACGAAATAGAGTTTTACTTTGGCCATCGATCCGGGCGCCGTCTGATCAGAGACCAGGAGCAGGAGATTGATCTGGGACGGTGGTGGGGGCGTGACGAACTGCAACGCGGCCGGATCTTCTACTTTGTCCTCCGGGACGGGGAGATCCGCTGGTATGGATCGCTCAATGCGCGACAGCTCTTGGGCTCAGGCATTGTCCGGAAACTTTCCCTGCCCGTTGGGCCGGAAACCCGCAAGATTCAGGTCGCGATCTGCCTGGTGGACACATCGACGCACCGCCTGATCCCTCCGCAGGCGGAAGCTGTCGCCCGGGCGCGGGCGATTGCCGCCATCGCCATGGGGCGGCCGGCGTGGCTGGAGACGGAGTTGGCCGGCCGCGATTTGCGCGATGGGGGATTCCAGATGGAACTGCTGCGCCAGGCGGTGCGTTCGAACGAACCCGGGATTTTCGAGAGCCTGCTGGAGAGAGGATTCACGCCATCGCGTCGATCCGCTCCGTCCTTGGTGGAGATGGCGGCCTCAATTGGGCGGTCCGAGATCGCGCAGCGAGCTCTGGAGGCGGGGGCGACGCGGATCGGCGATGAAGCCCTGCACTTGGCCATTTCCTACGGGCACGATGCGGTGGTGGAGCAGTTGCTGGAGTCAGGAGTGGACATCCAGCGGCGCGGGGAAGACGGTTATACTCCTGTGTATATGGCTCTCAACTACAATCGATCCCGTTGGTTCGAAGAACTGCTGGCAAGGGGAGCGCGCTTTGACTGGCGGGACCGGCAGTTGGTGGAAATGCTGGTGACACGGGTCTGGCAGGGGCAGAGCCGGATTGTCGATCGCTTGTTGGCCGGCGGATTGAACGCCAACTTGGTCAGGGACGGGGCCAGCCTGCTGATGGTGGCGGCACGGCACGGCGATTGGACTACTGCGGAGGTGCTGTTGCGCCACGGCGCGGAGGTCGAGTTGGGCGTTGCGAACGGTTCCTCGCCGCTGGTGGTGGCGGCTCTGGAAGGACATGCGGAGGTGGTGGAGGTATTGCTGCGGGGCGGGGCGCGGGTTGACCAACGTTTTCCGCAGGGACTCAGCCTGCTGCATCTCACGACCAGCCGTGGACATGCCAAGGTGGTGGATCGTTTGCTGGCGCACGGCCTGCCGATGGATCAGGCCGACGATCTCGGACTGACCGCGCTGGATCACGCCCTGATTTACGGCCTGCCGGAAGTGAGCCAGGTCCTCATTGACCGGGGATCGAGGATCAAGGTGAGCAGTCCGCTGGCCGAAACACTGCTGCTGGCGGCCCTGCGCGACGACTTGGTGGAACTCGTGGAACTCGCGATTGAGGACGGATTTCCCCGTGATCATCGTTTTCATGAGCACTGGAGTCTGGCCGACGCTGCCGTGCTCTACGGCGCCGAAGCCTGCCGGCGGTGGATCGAAGAGACTCTGGGCGTGACGCCGGCCGAGGGTGGGCGGCTGACCACGCCGATCCGCGATCTCGATGAGCGGCCGCGCCTGGTGGCGAGTCCCCCGGTGGATGATCCCCGCCCGGGCGAAACCGAGCCGCGGGTGGAAGTCCGGGTGCGGACCATGGTCGACGACGAAGGCATGACGCGGTTTGCCAAAGTGCTTGGTGAGACCGCCCCGGTCTTGGTGGGGGCGGCGTTGAATCTCGTCGAAGGGATGCGCTTTCAGCCATTGACGGCAAACGGAGCGCCGGCCCGCGCGATGGTGACGATCCCGGTGGTCTTTCCCGAGCGGACCTCGGAGATTCTGCGTGCCGATGAAGTGGATACGCCGCCCCAAGCGCGGCACCAGCCCGACCTGAGTGTGCGACCCGGTTTGTATGAGGCGGTCGGGCGCGGCGAAGTGCAGGCCACTTTCACCATCACCGAGACCGGCTCGGTGGAAAACGTGCGGATTCGTTTTTCAACCCATCCGGAATTGGCGCGCGCCGCCATGGAAACCTTTCCGAAATGGTTCTATCGCCCCGCGATGCAGCAGGGCAGACCAGTCGCCGTGCAGCTGACTTTAACACTCAGCGTGGATTACACCAGGTAAGTCCAGAACCATACGACGCCTGCAAAGCACGCCG
This sequence comes from Puniceicoccaceae bacterium, assembly GCA_007695295.1. GTDB lineage: Bacteria > Verrucomicrobiota > Verrucomicrobiia > Opitutales > Opitutaceae > REEB01. Next base: position 19,231 of record REEB01000109.1, on the reverse strand, counting down.
GGCTGACCCCGGCATCCCGAAGCTTGTGCCAGCGGGAGCCGTGCGGCGCGTGCGGGGATCAGAGGGGAGAGGTGGGCTTGCCGGTGGACGATACCATAGGCCGGAGATCTCGGTTCCGAGCGGCCTACTCTGCGGACCGGGTTTCGACCCGGAGGAAGAAACGCGGGTGCTCGGAAAGGGGAGAGAGGAGGCGAAGCGTGGCCGTTTCGGTGCCGTCACCGTGATCGGTGGCCTCGACCAGAGGCGCGAGGGAAGTCGGACCGAGTCGGCTCCACGTATCGAGGTTTTCGCTACCATGGAAGCGGAAGCGAAGATTGCCGGATCGAAACTCCTCCTCCACCCAGACACCGCCGGCGGGCCGGAGATGGGAGATGGTGAGGAACTCCTCGCCACCGATACCGGTCACTCCGGGGTTGTCGAGTGAGGCGAAGGAGGCAGGATCCGGAGCGGCTGTGGAAAAGCCGAGACTGAGGCCGGGAGCGGGGTTGGGGAACTCGGTGTTGCGCGAGGAAGCGAACTCGATGCTGGTGTTATTGGGCGTCTCCGAGGTGAGGACGAAAGTGAGCAGGCCATTGGTATCGGCATGGATGAAGTCGAGCAGGGCGGGGTGGGCGTTGCTCGAAAAAGTGACGCGTGAACCGCGGACTTCGGCGCCACCGAGCACGAGCCGGCCGAGGAGGGTGGCGCCACCAAGCAGTTCGCTGTCGCTGTCTGGGTCGTTCTGGGGAGCGTTGTTCCAAGTGAGGGTATCCTCCGTCCAGTCCGCGGGATTGTCGCCGAAGGCCCCGTCTACGATGCCGTAGACGCGGTAGGAACCGGGCTGGGTGTTGAGCACGGTCAGGGCGAGCGCGGTCTCGGTCGCTTCGGCGGGGGAGCGGGTGAGTTCGGCGAGGTCGTAGCGGAGGTAGATCTTGCGGCTGCGGTCACTGATGGGTTGGAGACGGATGCGCAGGCGGGGTTCGGTGTGGTGGGTGTGGTCGGCTTCGCTGGCGCTGCTGATGTAAGTGTCGGCGCCGTGGCCACCGAGCGTGGTGCTGGTGAGGGTTTCGGTGGCCGGGGGAGCTCCATAGGGGGGGGCGGAGTTGGCGTGGATCCAGAAGACGAAGTCGCGGTAGGTGTCGACATCGGGATAACCGAGGGTGCCCGGAGTGATGGCGAGGCGCTCGGCGCGTTGGGCGGGGAAGATGGCGGAGGCGAGCCCGCGTGCCATGTCTTCAGAGTCGTCGGGATTGAAGAAGACATCGTTGAATGCGGTGCTGGAGCCGTCGCGGCGGAAACCGTAACCTCCGGGCATAGGGCCGAAGGGGATGGGATTGGCTTGGCCGGCGGTGTTGCGGTTGGCGAGAGCAAGGCCGCGATCCTCGGCTGGTTCGTCGAAGAGCACCATCCAAGCGTATTGTTTACCGGGTTCGAGGCGGATGCGGCCTGATCCACCGAGTTCCCAGCGCATGTAATCGCCGGTTCCTATGTCCGCGGGCAGGGTGCCGCCGGAGGCGATGGCGAGCAAGCTGTAGACCTGGCCTTCGATGAAGTCATCGGAGGTGGCGCGCTCCGGGGCGAAGGTGCTCCAGCGGGCCGGGTCGCCGCCGGTGGTGGTGTTGGTGTTGATCGTTGGCGTCCCCGAGATTTCGTAGAGCTGCATGGAGACCGCGGCTCCTCCGGCACCGCCCTCGTTGGCAGTGGGGGCCGGGCCGACGCGAAGAGTGACAGCCTGCAGGTAGAGCGGCGTGGGTGCGCCGGCAGGGACGGTAAAGATCTGACCGAGATCGCGGTCGCGGAGGCGGTAGCGGTGGGCGTTGGGGTATTCGGCTTGGGCGCCGGCGTCATCTCGTACTGCCGCATCGAAACCGACCGTGTTGACATCCCGCAACGCGGGCGGGTAGTAGCGGAAACGGGTATTGCCGGCGAAATCCTGGGCGGTCTGGCTGATGAGAAATGTGCCGGCCGGGGGAGCCCCGGGCAGTTTGGTGACGTTGAGAGAGGCCCCGGGTGCAGCGGTGAGGCTCAATGGCAGGAGCACCAGGAGGACAATGGCGGATGGCAGATTGGATTTCATGGCTGCGTACAGGAGGTTCGCCCGGCCGCCCGTGGAGGCTCCGGGTCCAGCGCGGGCAAGTGAACACCCGACACCTCGGAGAAGTGTCGGGCGTCGGGATTTGGCAAGATTCCGCCGTGCCGATGGAAGCGGGTGAGGAATGGAGAGGGCCGGTGGCCTCTTCAGCGGCGCCGGCGCAAGCAGGCGAGGCCCACCGCAGCCAGCCCGAAGAGCAGTGCGTAGGTGCGCGGCTCGGGGATGACGATGAAGTTGTCGACCGAGGTGACACCGAAGAGCCCGCTTGGGTTGTCATTGAGGGTGGAGGCGAAGCCGGCATAGAGAGTGTCCGAGGGATTCAAAGCGGTGCCTCCGGAAGCCATGTTGATCGAGTCCGAGACGAGTGAGCCGGCCACCAGAACCGGGGAGAGGCCGGCCGTGTAGACGCCCGCGACAACATCGTAGACATTGGGAGTGGCGGTGGCGGAGACCGTCATCATGAGCGTGTACCAAGTGTCGGCCTGGAGGGAAATGCCGGAGCCGGTGAACTGGCCGTGGCGGGCACCGGCTCCACCCTCGCCGCGAATGCGGAGGAAGTGGGAGCCCTGGTTGGAAGCCTCGTGGCGAAGGGTTGCCTCGATGCCGACGAAAGTGCCGTACCAGTCGCTTGCGACCGTGCTGAAGCCAATGGCGATGTTGTTGTTGTTGGGGTTGCCCGCCATCTCGGCGGTCAGGAAATCGATAGCAAAGGAGTAGGAGGGAAAATCCTCGAATGAGCCGAGGCTCGTGCTCCAAGCGGCGGCGGAGGTGTGGCTGCCTTCGGAGGGCACAGAGCCGTCGAGCCGTTCCTCGGCGGCGTTGTGACTGTAGGCCATGCGATTGCCGGTGCCGTTGGCGTAGTTGGCCAGTGGATCGGCGGAGGAGAAGTCATCAATGAAAATTTGCGCGGAGAGACCGGCGGGCGCGGCGAGCAGAGCACTGGAGAGGAGACAAAGTGGGAGAGACTTTTTCATAGGACGAAGGAGGTGTGGGATAGGGGTTGAGGGGTGAGAACGGGGTGGTGAGCGAGCCATAGCACACCGTTGTGTTCCATATCATAGGGGCCTGCGTCACAGAGTGGCAAAGCATTCCCACTTGAATTTCCCTTAATTGTAAGGCATCGAAAGGCCTATGGAGCACTGGTCATGGATGCCGGCAAGCGAGTAACGTTGAGGGATATCGCCGCGCAGCTCGGAGTGAGCGCGATGACGGTTTCGGCGGCCTTGCGCAATACGAAAGGCGTGTCGGCGGGGATGCGGAAGCGAGTTCGGGAGGTTGCGGATCGCCTTGGATACCGACCGGATCCGATGGTGTCGGCGCTGACGGCCTATCGGCTGCGGGTGCGGCCGAAACTGCGGCACAACACTTTGGCCTTCGTCACGGATTGGCCGACGCGGGAAGATTGGAAGAGCCTTTCGGCGGATTTTCCGCGCTACTATGCCGGAGCGAGGGAACGGGCGGAGGAGTTGGGCTATGCCATTAATCACTTCTGGGTGCGGGGCGAGGCCCGCGATGCCGCCCATGCGAGCAAAGTACTCGCGGCGCGCGGTGTCGAAGGCGTGTTGGTGAGTCCGATGCCGGAGCCGGAGGCGGATCTCGGGCTCGACTGGAAGCGCTTTGCCGGAGTGGCGCTGGGGGTGACGATGGAGAAGTCAGGACTGCCCTATGTTTCGCACAACCAGTTTTCGGGGATGCGGCTGCTCTGCCGGGAGTTGAGGAAGCTGGGGTACCGGCGGATCGGCTTTGCGATTCAATCTTGGGTGGTGGCGCGGACGGGCCACCGGTGGTTGGCGGCGTATCTGGCCGAGGAAGTGGCGCAGGCGGGGGATAATGACAGGGTGCCCCCTTTCCTCGAGGGTTGGGAGACCGCGGGCATGGGGCCGCTGCTGGCCTGGTTGGAGCGGGAGCGCCCGGAGGTGGTCATCAGCGTGACGCCGGCGTTGATTGAGGATCTGGAGCGGGCAGGGTGGCGGGTGCCGGAGGATCTGGGTTTCGCCAGTCCATGCACGGACTCGCTGGAGTCCCGGGTGGCGGGCATCTTCCAGCATCCCGAGGAGATTGGGGCCGCTGCGGCGGAGTTCCTCCATGCGTTGCTGATGCAGGGACGCCGGGGCAAACCGCATCCTCGGCCGATGATGCTGCTGGACGGCAGCTGGCATCCGGGGGCGACGGTGCGGCGCGTGCGGTGATCAGCGGGGAGCGGCGCCGAATCCGGAGGCCTGAAAGACTGACCATCGAGCAAAGGGCCGATGCTTCTGGGGAGGGGAGAGTGGAGATAGCGGGGCCGGCTCCGTCCGGACCATTTTACCGAGGGCCCAGCCATCATCAAGGGTAGGCCGAGGCCACGAAGACGACGATCGAAGCGTCGGTGGATCGGCTGGGCCAGATCGAGTTTGCGGATGGTCGGCGGGGTCGTCAGGATCGCCTTTGTCGCATGGATAAGATCTCTGATCCGGTCTGAATCGGAAAGCACCTCAATGCCGGAATCAACCCGGCCTGCAGAAGACGCTCGATTTTTCTTAATATTCCTTCTTCCGCTCTATGCATCCACCACCTCAGGAATGGCGGCCGATCGATCCCTCCGCTCTACAACAGGAGATGCCGGGATTTGAGGATTGGGTTTTGTGTGGCGGGCACTCCGTGGCGCTTTTTGTCGGCCGTGATTCACGACGGCATGGCGACGTGGATATCGGGATCTTTCGTTCCCAAGCCGAGACCTGCTGTTCGGCCGTGGGTCGAGAGCGGGTTTATCTTTGTGATGGCGGCGCTCTTCGGCCTTGGCACGGGGGCGAGATTCCGGAACGCGTGCATGATATTTGGATCACTGGCAGGGATGGACGGTATTGGGCCTTTCAAGTCATGATTTACGATGAGGAAGGGGATCAGGTGGTGTATCGACGCGACCCTCGCATCACATGGCCGAAGCGGTGCCACAGCATCCTCGTCGATGAAGTCAGGATCGTGAACCCGTTGGTCACCTTTCTCTTCAAGGCCCACAAGAAGGAACTGGAGGCCAAGGAGGTCCATGACCTCAAGGCGATGATTGGGAGAATGGCAGCAACAGATTGGCGTTGATTGGTTCCTTTATTGGGATGAGTGCGGCAACAATTGAAGTGGCGGCGCGCACCTCGATCGCTCCCTTCCAGAAGAGGGAGGTTGTAGCGCCCAACATGAGTCGGCTGATCATCCGGCGATGACGGAGTGCCACTGGGTCAGGCCGGAAGACATCCAGCCATCGTGGGATCCCTTCAGGAAGGGCGAAGCCGTTCCGTCGCTCTGGCTAGGGCTGGGGGGGTGATTCCGTGGGCGGAGAGGAGCCGTGGCGGCGTTCCCAGGCGAAGAGGAATTGCTGGGCGAGACCGGCGGTAGGGCCGAAGTGGATACGGGCGAAGTGGATGACGGCCGGGGTGCTCCAGCCGGCGAGGTGGTAGTGGCGGTCGAGAACCTTCTGGATCCAGGTGTCGATGGGGAAGGCTTCGAGGCGGCCGGCGCCGAAGAGGAGGATGCAGTCGGCGACCTTGCCGCCGACTCCGGGGACTTCGAGCAGGCGGGCGCGGGCCTCGGGATAGGGCAGCGCGGGGGTGGTGGCGAGCCAATCGGGTCGGGCGGCGAGAAAGCGGGCGGCGGCCTCGATGTGGCGGGCGCGGAAGCCGAGGCCGCAGGCGCGCAGGTCGGAGAGGGAAGTGCGGGCGAGCCGCTCCCAGGTGGGTAGAGCGTGGCTGCCGCCGGGAAGGGGATCGCCGAAGCGTTCGGCGAGGGTTTCGAGCATGAGGCTGATCTGGGGGATCCGCTTGGTCGGGCTGCAGAGAAAGGCGAGCAGCGTTTCGCCGAAGGGTTGGCGGAGGATGCGCAGGCCGGGGAAGGCCTTCAGGCAGCGGGGGAGGTGAGGATCACTGCGCCAGGGCAGGCGATCGGCGAGGTCGATCCAGTCTTGATCAGCACCGAGGTAGTGGTGGAGGGACTTTTCGGCGTCGGACTCCGGGGTGGAACCGTTGGCGGGGCGCCAGAGGAGCCGGCCTTCGGGATCGGCCCGGAGGTGGAAGCGGTGATTGGCGTAGCCGCCCTCCCAATACGCGCCATCCATCCGGAGGGTCCAGCGGAAGGCCTGGCCGCCGCCGAGGGTTTCCGCGAGCACGGCGGCGGAGGTGGGACTGGCGGCGGGGAGGTGCTTCCATGGGGCCGCGGCATCGTCCTGAAGAAGCGGGGGAGTGGAACGGGCGGAGGCCCGCGGTGGTGGCTTCATCCCCGGATGGGGGCGTTTTCCAAAGGATAGTCGATGTAAGTCTCAATAATCGCCTGGTGGATATCCGCGATTTTGAGCTGGAGGGAGTCGAGGTATTCGTGGAGCCCGCCGGCCACGATGTCCTTGATCAGGGCGTAGTCGAGATCGGCGCGGAGCCGGCCGAGGGCGCGGACGGGGGGATTGGAAAAATGATGATCGGAGTCCTGGGAAATGCGCCGGAGGTTTTCCTCGGCCTGGATAATGGAATAGCGGATACTGTGGGGAAAGAACTCGTCGAGGATGAGGTAGTCGGTGACGCGGGAGGGGGTGAGCAGCCCGCGGCGGTTTTTGCGGAAAGCCTCGAAGGCGGAGCAGGAGCGCAGAACGGAAGCCCACTGGATGAGATCGAGGGCGGAGCCGACCTGGTCCGACTCCGGCAGCAGGGTGAAGTATTTGACGTCGATCAACCGGGAGGTGTAGTCGGCCCGTTCGAGGTAGCGCCCGACCTCAAAGAAAAACCAACCCTCCTTGCGGGGAATCATGGAGTCGAAGATCCCGTAGAAGAGGAGGATGGAGGAGCGGGTGCGGTTGATGAACTCGCTCTCTCCGATGCGGGCGAGGTCGTCGTAGTTTTCGTGGAAAATCCTCAGGTAGAGGCGGTTGATCTGCTCCCAGGTTTCCCCGGAGAGGGCTTCGCGGATGCAGCGGGCGTTTTCCCGGGCCTGGTGGATGCAGGAGTAGAGGGAGTTCGGATTGCGCCGCTCGAAGATCATGTAGTTGAGGATATTGCGGGCGGTGGGCTCGGGGTAAAATTTGGCGAAGCGCCCCTCGTCGGCGGTGACGCGCAGGAGCGGCTCCCAGCCGGCGGGCGCGGACTCCCCGGGCAGACTCTGCATGTCGATCGCGAGCTGCGCATTGACGTCGATGAGGCGGGAAATATTCTCGGCCCGTTCGAGGTAGCGGGCGAGCCAGTAGATGTAGTTGGCGACTCGTGACAGCATGGTTCAGACGATGGCTTCGGAAGTTTCGGTGGGCACCGGCTCGGCGGGGCTGGCGAGGACCCAGGTGTCCTTGCTGCCACCGCCCTGGCTGGAGTTGACGACGAGGGAACCCTTGCGAAGGGCGACCCGGGTGAGGCCGCCGGGCATGATTTTGACCGACTCTCCGTTGAGGATGTAGGGCCGGAGGTCAATGTGACGTGGCTCGATCCGTTCTTCGCAGACAGCCGGGCAGGTGGAGAGGCCGATGACCGGCTGGGCGATGAAGTTGCGCGGGTTGGCCTTGATTTTGCCGCGGAAATCTTCGACTTCGGCCTTGGTGGCATGGGGGCCGATGAGCATGCCATAGCCGCCGGCCTCGTTGACACTCTTGACGACGAGTTTTTCCAAGTTTTCCAAGATGAAAGCCAGGTCCCGCGGGGTGGTCGAGAGGTAGGTTTCGACATTGGGCAGGATGGGCTCCTCGCCGAGGTAGAATTTGATGACCGCGGGGATGTAGTAATACATCGCCTTGTCGTCGGCGACGCCGGTGCCGATGGGATTGCAGAGGGCGACATTGCCCTTGCGGTAGGCGTTGACGAGGCCGGGAACGCCAAGGAGGGAATCCTTGCGGAAGACGGTGGGGTCGAGAAAATCGTCGTCGATGCGGCGATAGATGACATGGACGGGTGAGAGCCCGCGGGTGGTGCGGACGTAGACCCGGTCGTCGCGGACGATGAGGTCGGAACCCTCCACGATTTCCACGCCCATTTGGCGGGCGAGGAAGGTGTGCTCGAAGTAAGCGGAGTTGTAGACCCCGGGAGTGAGGAGAACGACGTTGGGCTCGGGTACGTGCTCGGGAGCGAGGTAGAGGAGGGTGTCGAGGAGGTCGTAGCAATATTGCTCGACCGGGCGGACCGGGTGGGCGCCGATGAGGTTGGGGAAGACCCGTTTGAGCACCTGGCGGTTTTCGAGCACGTAGGAGACCCCGGAGGGTGTTCGCAGATTGTCCTCAAGAACCTGATACTGGCCGGAGGGGTCGCGGATGAGGTCGGTGCCGTTGATGTGGACATAACGGTCCCGTGGAGGATGGAAGCCGATCATCTCCGGCCGGAAGTGGCGGGAGGTTTGCACCATCTCGCGGGGCACGATGCCCTCTTTGACGATTTTCTGGTCGTGGTAGAGATCCTGGAGGAAGAGATTCAGCGCGACCATCCTTTGGGTGAGCCCTCGTTCGAGCAGCTCCCACTCCTCGTGGGGAATGATCCGGGGGATGAGGTCGAAAGGGAAGATTCGTTCGGTGCCCTGGTCGTCGCTGTAGACGGTGAAGGTGACCCCGCGGCGCAGAAACGCCTGGTCGGCGATAATCTGCTTTTGAAGAAGTTCGGCGCGGTCCATGGTGCGGAACCGCTCGAAAAGGGCCTGGTAATGGGGGCGGGGGGTGTCCGCGGAGGCGAACATTTCGTCAAAGAACTGATCGATGGTATACGACTGGATGAGGTCCGGCATGGTCGGTTTGGTTCAGGGCGTTTCCGTCTCCCAGAGCAGGCTTTGTTCCGCGGCGAGCAGGCGACCGTCGGAGGCATGAACTTGGAGGCGCCAAGCGACGGGGTGAGCCTGCGGATCGGGCCAGTCGTCTCCGGTGAGGCCGACATGAAAAAGTGCGCTGCGCCGGCCGGGCGGCTCGAAGGGGAAGGTGAGGCGGCGAGGCGTCTCGGCGGTCTCTCCGGGCAGAACTTCGAGGATAATTTCACCGCCGGGGAGGCGGCCTTGGGTGGAGCGAAGGCGAAGGGAAAAATAGAAGCCGTCGCGGACCTCCGGCTGGGAGCGAAGCAGGACCGCACCGGAGGGGTTTTCGCGGCCGGTGAAATACTCGGAGAGGCGTACAAAGGAGGCGGCCTCGCGGTATTCCGTCCAGAGACGGACGAGGTTGACCCCGGCAGGCGTGGAGGGGTTGTCGAGAGCCGTCGCCAGCGGTCCGAGTACGAAGAGCAGAGCCGCTGTCAGTATCGCCGTAGGTTGAAACCGCACAGTCGGATTAACTTACAAAACGCGGCCTTGAGGTCAAAAGGAATGTCTCCAGCGCCGCGGATCGGCAAGTCGGCAGAGGGTGGCCGGCCCATTCGATGGTGCCGCCTTTCCGGCCGGACCGGTGCCGCTGAAGAGAACGGCGGTGGAAGGATGGAGCGGGCAACCTCAGCGGTCTGTCAGCCGTTGCTGGCGGACAAGGCGCTCGGTGCGCTCATTGCTGATGGCCGGGTTGGCGGGCGTGGCTCGGCGCTCTGGTTGGGCGGCTCCGCGGGCGGGGGGAGGAGAAGGGTTGGCGGGAGCGACGCGTTCCTGGGGCGGGGGAGGGGGAGTGCGTTGAAGGGAAGGCGTGCGTGCGGGTTGCTCGGGTCGGGGAGGGGTAACCGCCGGTCGGGCGGTCTGGGCGGCGCGTTGTTGTGCGGCCCGCGCTTGATCGACGCGTTGCTGGGGAATGAACGGGGCCGGGCTGGTTTGGGGCGTGGGACTCCTGACGGCCTCCGAGGGGCGGGGAGCTTGAGCGCGGGAACCTGCGGCCTCGGCCCGCTCGCGGGCGGAATCGGGGCGTTCTCGAGGGGTCCAAGTGCGGTTGGCCTCCGGGGTAATGACAGGGCGGGTGCGCTCGGTGCGGACATCGGGATTGGCCTGGGTGCGGCGTTCGCGCCAGACATCGCGGGAGGCGGCTTCATTGCGCGGGGCGGTGTCGCGGTTGGATTCCCAGGTGCGACCGGAAGGACGTTCCCAAGAGCGGGCCGGAGACTCGGAGGGGCTCGCAGCGGTTGTCCGGCGCTCGCTGATACGCTGGCGGACTTCTTCCGCGGTTTCGCGGCCACGGAAGCGCTCAGCCACGGCGCGGTGTTCGCGCTCCGAGGTGCGCGGGGAGGCGATCGGTGGTGTGTCGGTGCGGGGACGGGCGAATTCGCGGGCCAATTCCTGATTGCGGTAGGCGACCCCGCGGCGGTGCCAGGGATCATGCCTCCACCGGTGGTAGTGATGGTGGTGGTGGTGCTCGATGACGGTCACGGGGCGGTGGACCCGCGGCCGCGGGTGGACAACGACGATCTGGCGCCGGGGCCAGTCCCAGCTGCACCAGTAGAACCCACTGTGGATGGTGATGGAGCGGCCCCAGTAAATGTGGCTGGCCCCGTAAAATCCGGGAGGCGCCGACCAATAAACCGGCGGATGAGCCGGCCACCACCAAGAGCCGTAGACCACGGTCGGCCGGTAGTAGGGGACATAGACGACCCGCGGATTGGCGGGCTCGATGATAATGACCTCGCGGGTGCGCTGGACCCGCACGTTTTCGAGCTTTTCGAGAGTGCCGGCGATCCGGGCGCGCTCGCGCAAGTGCTGGATCGTATCCATAACCTGCTCTTCCTGCATGAGAAATGCGTCGCCGATCCGCTGGGTCCAGCCGAGGTCGTCATCCATCTGCTGCAGGAGCCGGGGGAAGGCCACCAGCGATTTGACGCTGAGATCCCAGTCCTGGTTGGAGGCCGCATTAACGGCGACTTCGCCTTCGAGACCTGGGTTGGCCCTCGACCAACGGGCGGCCTGGACAACTTCCAGGGGGTACGTGGCGGCGATCAGGATCTGGGCGAGTAGGACATCGGGATAGAGGGCGATGGGCGCCAGCATCTGATCGAGCTCCGCCTGAGTGAAAGGATCGGGCAGCTCCCGGTAACTGGCGGAAAGCGGAGCCCAGGAAAGACAAAGCGCAGCGATCAGGAGGAAGGGAGTGAGCGAAAGCTTTGTCTTCATAGGTGAATGGGTGGTGGCGGGGTTTGGGAGAGGAGGGAGGCTGTTAGAAAGACTCTTGGACCTGGGAGGCGGTTCCAATGGGTGCTCGGCATTTACAAAACACCAATCCGGGAGCGCGGCAACTATCTGAATCCATTGTTGAAACAATGCCGCCTGAAAAGCCCGAGGGAGAGGACTGCATGCTGGATGAGAGCGGGGCCGGCGATCGATTATTCCCCCGGCGTGGCCCCCCGCTGGTCCCGCCTCCAGGGTTCGCGCTGCATGGCGCGTCCTCCGCTTCTCCTCCGAACCCCTGGCCGCAACCGCCCCGTCTCAGAAGATCATGAGCATCCCGAACCGTTTCCCCTTCACTCCGACCTTACCCAAACAGGCTCGCCTTGTCCTCATCGCCGGGATGCTTCTCGGCCCGGGCGGCGGCGCCTCACTTCAGGCCCAGGTCGATTTGGCCATCGACCTGGAGGAGCGGCATCAGGAAATCGATGGCTTCGGCACTTGCCTGGCCTGGTGGCTGAACAGCCCTTACAACCAGGCCGCCTGGCGGTCGATGTATTGGAGCGACCTCGGCGCCTCGATTCTGCGGGTGGACGTCCACATCAATGTTTTGCGCGGATCGGACAACAACCTCGCCACTCCGACCCTCCTGGAGGAGGACCTCGACGCCAACATCGCCAAGATGAACTTCGGCGCCCAAGGCGTGGCCAATTTCGGCGGGGTTGCGGCGGCCGCGGCGGCGCTCGCCCACGAACCCCCGAAAATCATCGCCTCCGTCTGGACGCCCCCGCACTGGATGAAAGGCCAGGAGGTGAACCCCTTCACCGGGGCGCCGACGAACAACTTTCCCGTCCTCAGCGGTTCGGATTCCGGCGGCGGCAGCATCATCGACACGCCGCAAAACCTCCGGCAGTTCGGGCTTTACCTTGCGTCCTACGTGAAGGGCTTCGAGCAGCACTTTGGCGTGCCCATTTACGCCCTCAGCATTCAGAACGAACCCGTCTTCCGCCAGAGCTACGGGAGCTGCGTCTACAGTCCGGCCCTCTATGCACGAACCCTCAAGGCGGTGAAAGCGGTCTTCGTTGAAAAAGGACTGGAGACGAAATTCTTCGGTCCGGAAGACCTCACCGGTGGCAACGAGAGCGATCCCTGGATTCTCTGGCGGCACATGAACTTCATCCAGGCCATCCGCGGTGACGCCGAGGCCATGGCCGCCCTCGACATCTATGCCGTGCACGCCTATGCGGCCGACGGGGCCTCCGCCGCCCGCCCAGTCGACCTCTGGCGGCAATACCTCGAAGGCCGCACCCAGCAGAGCCACCCCACGCCGGCGGGAGCGTGGTGGACCGGTATCGCCGGTGATGGCAAGCGCAACTGGATGACCGAGTCCTCCGGCGAACCACCCACTTACCAAGGCGCCATGGCTCTCGCGGCCGCCATTCAGGACGCCCTCGCGATCGGCAACGTCAACGCCTTCATCTACTGGCAGACCAGCGGCGACGCCAGCCACAACCAGTTCAACCTCACGGTCGGATCCAGCACCGCGACGGCCAAATACAACGCCGCCAAACACTTCTTCCGCCACATCCGCCCCGGAGCGGTTCGGGTCGGCCTCGAGCCGCAGCAGCCGCAGGGCGTTTGGGGCAGCGCTTACCTGCACGAAGCCGACCGCACGCTCACTGTGGTGCTCATCAACCTGCATGGCAGCGAGCGGACCGTGAATCTTGGGCTCGGAGGATCCCCGGTGCCATCCTTTGGAATCGCGCGGCGCACCACCCAAGGTTCGGTCTGGCAGGACATTGGTCCGGTCACGGCCGCCGGTGGCTCCGCCACCGTCACCCTTCCCGCCCTCAGCATCCTCACTCTCCAGGGCGACCTCAGTGAGGAGGCGGCCGTGCTCGAGCCGCCCGCCGGGCTGCGCGCCGGGGCCGGTCCAGGGCTGGTGTTGCTTGCTTGGGACGAAGTGGCCGGGGCCGTCGGCTACACCGTGGCCCGCTCGCTCTTTCCCGACGGTCCCTTCGAGGACCATGCCGCGATGCTTTCAAGTAACAGTTTTGTGGATATGGCGGTGGAGGATGGCAGGGTTTACTTTTATACCGTGCGGGCGCTCGGGGAGGGCGGCCCCAGTGAAGCGGCGGAGCCGGTCCATGCCGTGGTTGGGCCGTCGGCGCCCGACGGTATGGAGGCGTCGATCCTCCGCACCGATCGCGAACCCGGAGTGGGCGGCGCCGTCGATCCCGTTTGGTCGGGGGTCGAGCCCCGCCCGGTGGCCCGGTTGCTGAGCGGCGCGGGGGCGGGCAACAGCGCATCCTGGAAAGCGCTCTGGTCTCCGCAAGGACTGCACCTGCTGGTCGAGGTGATCACGCCCGCTCGCTTTTTCGATTCGGCCAACCCGTGGGACGACGACTCCGTCGAGCTCTACCTCGACCTGCTCCACTCCCGGAGCTCCACGTATGGAGAGGGTCACCACCAACTGGTTTTCCGGTGGGATGATCCGCAGGTCCGGATCGGGACCAACTCCGCCAACCCCGGTCCAGGCATTCAACACGTGACTACGGCGACTGCCGAAGGCTACCGCCTGGAGGCCTACCTGCCATGGCAGGCGCTCCGCCACTTTCCCGGCCCGGGACCGATCGGCTTCGACCTGCATGTAAACTTCGACAACGACGGCGGTGCCCGCGATGCGAAGCGCTCCTGGCATGCCGCGGCTGACAACGCCTGGAGCAATCCCTCGGCCTTCGCCTCCGTTTACCTCGACCCTTCCGCGGTCGAGTCGACTCCGCCGAACCGCGGCCTCGCGGACTGGCGGGTACGGTGGTTCGGCAGCTCGGCGGCGGGGGGGGCGGCCGCGGCGGAGGCCGCTCCGGCGGGTGACGGCATCGCCAACTTTAAGAAGTACTTTCTCGATCTCGACCCCTCCAAGGTCGAAAGCCAGCGCCTGCCGCGGCCAGTCCTCACCCCGCAGGGACTCGAGTTGGCGGTCGACCGCAATCCCGCCGCCATTGACGTGCGGGCCGTGGGCCAAGTGTCGTCCGATCTCGAGACCTGGCACTCCGGAGAGGACGAGGTCGAAGTGATGGAAGCGGCTCCCGACCGGTTGGTTTGGCGCGATCTCAACCCGGCCGGCGATGACCGGCGCTTCATCCGCTTCTTTCTCGAGGCCGACCCCGGCTTCCTTCCCGGCCCCGGAGCTCCGGGCGATCCCCTTCCGCCGCTCAAAGGCCCCGGCAGTCTTGCGGCCGCTCCCGCCGCCTTCGACGCCATCCGCCTCGGCTGGACCAACCGCGACGACTGGCACGATGGCTTCCAACTCCAGCGCCGCCGCGCTGCCACTCCGCCCGGCGGCGGCCCGACCGACGGCGTCGAGATCATCGTCGACAACACCGACTCGACCAGTGTCACCAACAACGGATTTCTCGGCAACCAGACCTGGTTGACCGGGGCCTGGGGTGGCTCTTGGCACGCTTGGCCGGCGGCCCAGGGATCCTCCGCTTCCTTCACCTTTCAACCGTCCTTTGCCGGCCGGGAGGGAGATTACGATCTTTTCATCTGGTACGTGGACGGATTGGCCGCAACCAACGTCCCGGTGCTCATCCGCCACGCCGGCGGCGACACCACCGTGGTTGTCGACATGACCAACAACACTTCCCAGTGGTATCCACTCGGAACCTACACCATGGAGACGGGGAGCTTTGTCCGGATCTCGGCCAACTTCGTCCCCGTGCCATCCGGGGGCCGCGCCATCGCTGATGCGGTGCGCCTTGTCGGCCGACCCCTGCCGGGTCAGGACGCCGGCCCCTGGGTGGATCTGGAGCCGGCTGCGCGCGGCCTCACCACCCTGCTCGACGATGGGCTCGAAGCAGAGACCGCCTACGAGTATCGGCTGCGGGCCTTCCGCCAAGCGGAGACCAGCCCATGGACCAACCGGGCCAAAGCTCACACCTTTCCGGATAGCGGGCCGCCTCCGGTCCCGCCGCAGTTGACGGTGGAAAGCTCCGTCGAGGCGCGGGTGGGCGAACCCTTGGAGTTTGCGATCTCCGCCACCGGGGCTCCGAGCCGCTTCCTGGCCGGGGACCTGCCTCCGGGCCTCGTGCTCAATGCCGAGCAAGGAACCATCACCGGAGTGCCGGCCACCGCCGGGATCTGGACCGTGACGATCATGGCCGTCAATGAAGGCGGCACCGGGCTGGCCGAGCTGGAGCTGGTGGTTGAGCCACCCGATCCCGACGCGGGCCCCGACCGGATGCGGCTGGGCACCAACTTTTGGAACTTCGGCTGGGGCGCGGGGCGGGCCGACTATTTCAACTCCGGCATCAACTGGGCGACCGTGGACAATCCCTGGCGGGAACGGTTTCTCGATGAGATCTCGATCTACAGCGTGATTCGCTTCATGGACCAGGTGCCGACGAATTCCTCCACCCTCCGCAACTGGAGCGACCGGGTCCAGAAAACCGCCAACCATTACACCACACCCGGCGGTGCGGTCGCTTATGAATGGCAGATCGATCTCTGCAACCGCCTCGGCGCCGACATCTGGATCACCGTTCCCCACCTCACCGTGGAGACGTACGAAGAGGATCCGGAGAACAACTTCTGGACCCACCTGGCCCAGTTGCTGAAAGACCAGCTCGACCCCCACCTCAACATTTACGTTGAATATTCCAACGAAACTTGGAGCGGCGGCTCCTCCTTCCGCCAGGGCGATTATGCCGGCGAGCGCGGTGATGCCATGGGCTGGGGTTCGGTCAACACCTACACCGCGAAGTTCTGGTTTCACACCTATGCCGCGCTGCGGCTGCACCGGGTGTTCAAGGACGTCTTCGCCGACCAACCCCACCGGATCAAGACCGTCCTCGCCGGCCAGACCGGTTCCCTCTGGGGCACGCAACAAACCCTCGTCGCGCTTAACGACCCGGTCGTCAACCCGTGGGGCGACATGCCCGAGTACTATGCCCTCGCCAACTACATCAACACCGGCAACGGCGCGGCCAGCAACATCCGCACCGCCTGGACGAACCAACTCGCCTCCGCGGCCGGAACCTACCAGCAGGTCCTCAACACCATCGCCCCCACCGGGATGAC
Source organism: Puniceicoccaceae bacterium (assembly GCA_007695295.1). Classification (GTDB taxonomy): domain Bacteria; phylum Verrucomicrobiota; class Verrucomicrobiia; order Opitutales; family Opitutaceae; genus REEB01. The sequence goes on along the minus strand of REEB01000109.1, from coordinate 3,102 downwards.
ACTCATTTCCTACGAAGGCGGCCAGCACTACACCACCAACGCCCACATCTTCAGCGCCAACCCCGAAAGCTACGACATGTACTTGGAGTGGCTCGACACGGTGGCGGAGTATTTTGAGCTCACCATGCACTACACCCACGTCGGCCGCTGGGCCAGCGGCGGCTCCTGGGGCGCGAAGGACTCCACCAACCAATCCGTGAGCGACGCCCACCGGTACCGGGCCCTGCGGGACTGGGTGCAGCAGCCCTGATCCCATTCCCACCGCGCCGCCCGCCCCCGGACCCGCGGCAGCGGCGGCTGCCTTCATCCTCGTAACGTCCATCCGGATACGGAGGAAGCCAACGGCGCGGTTTGCCTCCGGGTGGCGGTGGCGTATGTTGAGCGGCCATGGATACAAAACCCGTTCAAGACACCTTCCGGTTCTGGTACCTCTGGTTGTTGACGGTGAGCCTGGTCTTCGTCCTCGTCGGCGTGGTGATCGCACTGGCCCCGGCCTCCTGGTTTTTCTCGCCGTGGAATTACGCCGTCTCGCGCCATTTCTTCGGCGGGAGTTTGCCCGAGGAGGCGGCGGCGCTGCGCTCGTTTTTCATGGGCCTGCTCGGCGGCACCATCGCGGGGTATTTCCTGCTTCAGAGCCTCGTGGTCATGCAGGGCTTCCGGAAGCGCCAAGCCTGGGCCTGGTGGGCGGTTACCGGAGCATTGATGCTCTGGTTTGTGGTCGATTCGGCGCGATCGTTTCATCACGGCGCGTGGTTCAACGTCCTGATGGTCAACCTGCCTACGTTGGTGCTGGTCGGCCTGCCCCTGGTCATGACGGCTCGCCCCATCCTCCGGCCGCAGGGCACCATGGAGCCGGCCGCCGGGGGAAAGCCGCCAACTCGAACGGGATGAAGTCACCAAAACCATGGAAGGGTCCAACCAACCCGTTGAGAGGCGGCCGGCGTTGCTACGGAATGACAATGAAGCTGGGTGGTGATTCCCCGGAGGCGTAGTAATAGCCCCAATTGATCATGATGGCGAAAAGTGCGGCCAGGAATTCTCCCGCGATCAAGCCGATCATGAAAGGCTTCAGGTGATTGACGCCGCTTTCACCGCCGTACTTGGAGGCAAGCGACTTCACCAGCCAACCGATGAAAAACGACATCGCGAAAACATAGGCACCCCATCCGACCCAGATGGCAAAGATCAGTGGATGCAGCGGCCAGCGCAGAAAGCGCAGGCGCAGGAACGTAAAAAGCAGGACTGCGGCCATGCCCGCGATAAACAACAGCAAGCCGTCACGGTTGGGCTTCATGTTGGCCAGGATCGACCAGCCGGTGACATCGAGGGCCTCCTCCAACTGGCCCCGTGCTAGAAGCACCTGCTCGACTTGGGTGACATCCGGAATGAACCGTGATGTGGCGATCCAGACATTGACCGGATTGATGTTCCGCATGCCGCCGTCATAGATCCAGAAAAGAGTGGCGGGGACGGCAATGACCAGACCGACGATCAGCACGAGGACAGCCCATGGTGAGAAGCGGGCCGGTTTGATGCCGCGGTCTTCCAGCAGCTTGAGCGCGTTGGTCAGGCAGGGCATGAGGGCTTCGCGTGGATCGCAGAGGAAAACCACGTAGAGTGCCCCGGTGATCATGATAATCTCCGGCCCGAGAGCCCGGGCACCGAAAAACGTCAGCAGCATGGCCGAGGCCGTGTGGCCGATCTGGATCATGAAGAGCCCGGTTTCGGCGAAGATGCGGCTCATGACCACGTAGGTGACAACCAACATACCCAGCACCAGCAGGGAGATGCCCCAGGGCAGGCCGATGCTCGAAACCCAGGCGACGCAGAAGAGGAAAGAAGCCGCGAAGACGCGCAGACCCCAGATGGATTCCGGGGGCGCCTCCCCCGACCGGCGCAGCCCGACGGCACCCGCGCAGACTCGGAAATAGAAGTGCCTGCCGGTATAGAGGATGGCGAGAAAGATGCCGGCAAAGGCGCCGAGGCCAAAGATGTTGCGTGGGGCGAGGGCACCGCCGCCGGCCAAATTGTAGCCGTACAAACCGAGAAAGCCTGCGATGAGACCGTACAGGATCGGAGCGAGGGCGATGGAGAGGGAAATCTGGCGGGGCAAAAAGTAAGAGATGCCCACCACACTGAAGAAGACGGTGAAATTCAGCGCCCAATTCCAGTTGGCGGCGCCACGGAAACGCCAGTCCGCGAAGTTGAGAATCGGATACAACTCCAGGCTGCGACGGATCTCAATCCATTGCGGAAAATGGCTGGCGATGAAGTTGTTGCCGTGGATCAGTATAACGCCGGCCAGTGCGATGAGAAACCAGCGGTTGCGCCAGAGCGGAGAAAGGGATGCGTCCCGCCCGGGGAGCAACTCATGGGTAATCCTGGCGATGGGGTAGGGCAGGTGCTCGTGCCGCGCCCATTGAGGATGAAACATCAAGGCAAGCCCGATCAGCCCGCACCAGAAGACCAGCAGCAAAGGCAGCCAGAAGGAAAGCGTATCCGTCCAGGCCGCCCACGGGATGTCCGCCAGCCCGATGTGGCGGGTGCCCACGCCGAGCCCCTGGATGAAGCCCGGAAGGGCATCCGGGTGAGCCGAGGGGTCTGCCAGAAGCCGCTCCGGCGCATAGTCCAAAAGCCGTTCGCCCTGGCCTCCGGCCTGCGCCTGCGCCTCGTAGTGTGGCATCATCAGGGCAAGCGGAAAATAGCGCATCAGGCCGGAGCCGGGAATCACGCTCACGACCGTGGCCAGTGCGAGGATGATCGCCAGCTCCGGTCCGCTCAGCATTGACCCGGGCCGCAGGCGGGCCAACAGCGGGTTGATGAGGAGAATGATCAGAATCAGGCCCCCGTAAACCGTCACCGGCACGAGACTGCCGATGAGGTAAGTCTGCTCCATGACCCAGTCATTGAAGTAGGCGAAGCCAGCGAGGAAGGCGGCCGCGAGGAAGCCGAGGACAAGGGCGCGCGGGGTCATGGCGGGGCTGGGTCGGACTGGAGCAGGCTTCGGGCGTGGGGGTCAAGCCGTGCCGGTGCAACCTGTTGCGTGCGGGTGTGATTAAGAGTGCGGGGTCACGGGGCTAGTTGGGCCAGAAGTGGTTCCAT
>REEB01000099.1 GCA_007695295.1 Puniceicoccaceae bacterium | reverse complement strand
CCTGGTGAAAATTGCTGGCATCCACACCTGCACCAGTACCAAATTGAATGATCCGGGCTTCAAAGTAGCCGTCACCTTCGGCTTCAAAATGAAGAAAATAGGCTTGATTGTCGAATGATCCGACCAAACCTTGACCGCCGGAAGAAAGGATAGCAACATGTCCGTCCCATTGGTGTGAACCTCCAGAAACGCCCATATTGGTACCCATCCATTCCAAGGATTCGTCATCTTCACCCTCTTCCATGTCAAGAACCTCAACGGTAACTAACCGCTGGGCAGAGAGCGCGGGATCGTCGGTATTAACCACTTCGAGCCGCAGCACATATTCACCCGGTCCGCTGAAGGTCGCGGCGGTGGAAAGTTCGTTGGGATCACTGAACGTGACCGGCCCGGGACCGGTGAGCGCGGTCCAGGTGTATTCCAGGGCACCGCTCTCTTCCACCGGCTCAGTAACCTCCGCTTCCAGAAGCATTCCCACCTCTTCGGGAATCCGCACCGTATCGGCGGTCGGAGTCACCAGGGTGATGATCGGGGTGTTCGGAATCACCGTTGCGGGCTCATAGGTCCCGAAACTGTGCGGATCATGCATCGACAGATATTCCGCCTTAATCCAAGCCGGCGAGCGCACCGCCGAGGCCATCCGCATTTCGTCGAGCGTGGCATGGGGGACTCCGTTGCGGCCCACGACCGTGGACCCTCCAATCAGAAACGTCGGTTCCAAGATCCAGCGTCCACTACTTTCGTTCAAGGATTGATTGTTCGCGGATCCGATCAATTCCCCGTCGAGGTAGAGTGCGAAATCCGCCCGGTTGCTGCTGGTCTTGTCTTGTGTAATCGCAATATGATGCCAGTTGCCCACTTGCAGGCTGCCGGTAAACAAATCGGCTTTGTTGGTGGCACTGCGATCGGCATACAAGGCAATCCCGTCGTCATAATTTTCTCCACCAAAGTAGTACCCGATTCGGCGATTCGTTCCGCTTACCGGACGGGAAAAGATTTCCGCGCTATTACCCCCGGAAAGATCCCGCCGATACCAGAAGGAAAAGGTCGCCTGATCTTGTGCTTCCAGCGCATCATTGTTCCCGATTTCCACCCGATAGGTGGAGTCGTTAATATTTTTAAACGCGTTGCCGATGATTCCCGGAACCACTTCCGGCGGTCCGCTGGCATTGGTATGCTCAAAAGAACCGCTGTTGTCCGCGACCAGCGTAGCACTGTCGGGAGCGCCGCCGGCGTTATCATTCATATGCCAGGTCGCGAGAAAATCCTCGGTCCAGGTGTGCGCCGGGGTTTCCGGCGGCGAAGCCGCTTCAGCATCCCCCCAACTGGCATAGATGAAGGTTCCCTGCGCCAACTCGGGCACACGGACCCAGACATAGGAATCACCCTCCATATCCCATTGCTCGATCTCATAAACCAGCGGCTCAAGGTCCGAAGTCCAGAAGCGAAGGTCGCTGCCCTCTCCCGAAACAAAGCCGTCGTAATCAAATCCTATGATCCCGTCGTTCAGCTTCACCGGAACGGGGAAATTGGTGAGCACCTCGCTCTCGGTGTAACCGTCAAAGGTAATGCGGATGGCATGCACAAAATCCAACGACTCCTGCACCGTGAGGGTGGCGTTGTTGGAGGTGACCGTTCCGTAGTCATTGGTCACCACCACCGAATAGTCGGCAGCATCATCGGTGTCCACATCCTCCAGGGTCAGGGTGGCCCCGTCGGCTCCGTCGATATCCACTCCGTCCTTGCGCCATTGATACAAGAGCGTCGGATCGCCGCCGGCGAGCACCGAAAAGGTCACCGTGTCACCCACCGCGGCCACCTGGCTGTTGGGCTGGTTCAGGATCGTCGGCGGATACAGGATCGTCAGGGTCGCTCCGGCGCTGATCACGTCCCCGACCGGATTGGTTACCCGCACGGTGTACACATCGCCGTCGCGGTTGGCGGTCACGGAATTGATGGTATAACTGGACGAGGTCGCTCCACTGATGTTGGAGCCATTGCGCCGCCAGCGGTAGGTCAGGGGCTCATCGCCATCGGCCTCGACTTCAAAGGTAACCGATTCGCCAAGCACAATGCTTTGCGACAGCGGATCGGTAACGATCGATGGCGCTTCGAGAACATTCAGCGTCGCCGCCGAGCTGACCACCGCATCGCCGTAGGCGTTGTCCACGGTCACCCGGAACTGGCGTCCGTCGTCGTCCTCTTTGGTCACCGCACTGAGGACCAGCTGTGGGCTCTCCTCGCCGGCCAGATCGACCCAGCTTCCCTCAATCTCCTCCTGCCATTGGTAGGTCAGGTCGGTTCCGGTGGCGGTCACGGTAAAGGTGCCGGCCTCGCCAACTTCCACATCCTGATCGGTCGGCTGCGCGGTAATCTCCGCCGGGAACAGAACGGTCAGCGTCGCGGACGCGCTCTGCACCGCACCGGCCTCATTGGACACCAAAACGGAATAGGCCGCCCCGTCACTGGCCTGCACTTCCGCGAAATCGAGGGTCGACGCCGTGGCACCGGGAATGACATTTCCGTTCTTGAGCCATTGATAGCTGAACGGTTCGGTGCCGGACACCCCCACACTGAAGCCGCCGGATTGATGGAGGATAATCGACGTGTCGGAAGGCTGCGCGGTAATTGTCGGTGCTTCGAGTACCGATAGAACCGCTTCCTCACTGGTTCGGCTGCCGTAGTCATTCGACACCACGACCCGGTAGGCGCCAGTGTCGGCGCCACTTACATCATTCAGCGTGAGGGTCGGAGTATGAACGCCCAAAGAGGCAAAGTCCCCGGAGCCGCCGGCCTGGAACTGCCAATCCACGGTCATCGGTTCAGACCCCGAAAGGGAGACCGAAAATATTGCGCTGTCCCCGTCAGCGCGGGTCAGCGATTTTGGCTGGGTCAGGAAGCGGGGCGGAATCCCCACCGTCACAGTGGCACTGTCACTCACCACACTGCCCACCGGACTGCTGACCTCGACCGTATAAACACCGGAGGCACTGAGGCTCGCCGAGCTGAGGGTGTAGCTTGCACCCGTGGCTCCGGAAATCGGCTCCCCGTCCTTGCGCCACTGATACGAAAGGGGTCCTCCCCCGCTCGCTTCGACAGTCAGGGTAACCGGACTCCCGGAACCCACCGTCACATCCTGCGGCTGGGTGACAATCGCGGGTGCCTCCCAAACCCAAACCTGCACCGGATCACTGGCAATCTCATCGACCTCATTTTCCACCAACAAGCGATAGTAACCAGCATCGCCGGTCTGCGCATTTATAAAGGAAAGAATCCCGCTGTCGCCGCCCGGAACCGCCGTCCAGGGTCCGGAGGGATCGGCGGAGGTTTCCCACTGGTAACTCATCGGCTCATCACCGGAAACCACCGGCATCAGGTTGCCGCTGCCGCCCACGGCCAGCGCCAGATCCGCCGCGGGCTCAAGTATAAAGGGTGCCCCCTGCAGGAAATAGGTGCGCTCCGCCAGACCGCTGGCCTCCATGCCCTCCTTGAAGGCACGGGCTTTCACGGTGGTCGGATTCGTCAGCGTGAACGAATTGTTGTACGGCGTCGACGACGGGGTCGGCTCCGAGCCGTCCAGCGTATAGAAAATATCCGCGCCTTCCGTGGCCGTGGTCAGGGTCACCACCACCGACGCCTCATTGCCCACCGAGTCCGGCGAAATTTCCGGAGTCTCGACTGTATCCAGTGCCACCGAGGTCAACACTGTCCCCATCCCGCCGACCGCAACCAGGAGTCCGTCGTTGTAGGTGGCGCCGAGCAAATTGGCACTCACGCGGGTATTGCGCATTTCCCAGACCAGCCCATCCGCACTGGTCAGAAGCGTTCCGCCGGAACCGACTGCAAAGGTGGTGCCGCCGCCGGAAGTGACCGCGTGCAGGGTGCGGTGGGTGAGCGGGGAAATTTCGCTCCAGTCGTCTCCGTCCACACTGAGCCAAATGGCTCCGCCGTCGCCGACGGCAATCCAGTAGTCGCCATTGTGCGTGACCCCACGCAGGGTGTCACCAAGGCCTGCATGAACAAGGTTCCAACTGCTGCCGTTGTCGCTGCCGAGAATCACCCCGTCCTGCCCGACCACCCGCCACGCGGAGCCATTGTACGCGACTGCCCGCAGGCGCAGGGAGGTCGGCGACGTGCGCTCCGTCCAGGAGGTGCCGTTGCTGCTGCTCGCAATCGTTCCACCGGAACCGACCGCGACAAACACATTGCCCCGGGTCACCGCCTCCAAGGCTCGATTCTCCTTACTGAAACGGGATGTCCAACTGTCCCCGTTGTTGGAACTGGAGAGGATGTCCCCGCCCTGCCCTACTTTCACAAACACCGAGCCGTTGGTGGCCACGCCGAGGAAGCGCTGCCCCGGCGTAAAGCTTGCATCCTGCCAGTTCAAACCATCGGCGGAGAACCGGGCGGCCCCTTTTTCTCCGACCGTCATCAAGCCGAGTCCCCCACCATCAACATCCTCCAAAGAAACGCGGGTTCCTGGATTTTGCACCGTCCAGGCGGTCCCGTCCCCGCTTTCCAAAATCGCCCCGCCGTCGCCGACCAGGGTAAAATCGTCACCATCCCAAACCGCCCCGCGCAGGGCAAAATCGGTCCCGCTTTCCAGCGCCGTCCAGTCCAGGCCGTCGGCACTGCTCAACAGCGTTCCCCGCTCCCCGAACGCGAGCCAGAGATGGTTCGCATGCCCCACGCCGTAAAGCGTTTCCTCCGAAGGAACCATCGCCCCGGTCCACGACGTGGCACCGGTGTTGCGCAGTATTACCGGCTCCAGCCAGTCGCCGCCGACGGCCACCAGGGTGCCGCCGTCATTCGCCACGCCATGCAAAGTGGGCACCTCATTGAGCGTATGCTCGGACCACGTGATGCCATCCCCGCTGTCCATCACAATCCCGGTATCGGTTTGCCAATGCCCGCCGACCGCAACAAAGCGGGTACCGTCCCAAATCACGCCGTAAAGAATCGATTCCAGACCCGCCGGGGTACGGTCCGTCCAGGTCTGTCCGTCGGCACTTTCCAAAACAATGCCTTCCAAATAATCCCCCCCCACGGCCACATATTTGCTCCCGTTGGTCGCGACCGCCCGCAGGGCCTGACCGGTGCCGCTGGCGGCGGTGGTCCAACTGCTTCCGTCGGAACTGACCAAAATCGTTCCCTCATCGCCCACCGCGATAAATCCCTGCCCCGGATGAAACAAAATATCGTTGAGGCGGGCATCGGTTCCGGTACTCACCCGCTCCCATTCGGCAAAACCATCTTCCTGCACCAACAGCGTTCCCTGACTGCCCACCGGATCAGCAATAAAATCCGTTGCGAGATTCGGATAGACCCTTATTTTTCACG
>REEB01000122.1 GCA_007695295.1 Puniceicoccaceae bacterium | reverse complement strand
TTGCGGCCTGCTCCGGGCCCTGCCGCACCGCCGGGGCGGCGTGTTTGCGGGTGGGGTCGAGGGGCAGGTGGGTAAGGGGTGGGGCAAACGGTCCGCCTGCGGCGCGAACGGACTCCGGCGTGACAGCCTTCGCTCTTTGCTGCGCTTCGGGCGAAGGCTGGAGTTCCGCCGTCTCACGACGTCGGCTACGGCTGGGGAAGCACGATCAGATGCTTCCGGCGCCGGGGAAGCGGATTGGGTTGCGGCCTGCTCCGGGCCCTGCCGCACCGCCGGGGCGGCGTGTTTGCGGGTGGGCTTGCGGGCGGCGGGGCGAGGCGGCTTAGTGGAGCCGATCCGATCCACGGTCATGCGCTCCACGCCCTCTGCCACCTCAGATCCAGCCGCCTCGCCGACCTCGCCGGCGATGCACAAGGAGTATTTTCGGCGCGTGCGCGAAGAGACCGGTGACGCCCCGGTGCGGCCGCGGTTTCTCGATTTCCACAAGCTGAGTATGAGCGGGGTCTTCGAGTATCCGCAGCACCGGCACTCCGCCTATGAGATCATCCTTGTCCGGCGCGGTCCCTACCGCTGCACGCTGAATGGAACGGGGGTTCGACTGGGGACGGATCAGGCCCTGATCATCAAACCCGGGGATCTCCACCAAGACCACCTGCGGGAAGGTCAGTTTCACTACGTGGTGCACTTCGAGCTGGGTTTTGACCTGCCGGTGCGGGAGGCCACCCCGGCCCTTTTTGCAGAGGAGACGCTCCCGGAGGAGCAGGTGGCACGGGCGTTGCCGGCGGGCGCCTGGGAAGTCCTCGACCAACTCGGGCGGGAGACCCGGACGGCCGGACTCTACTCGTCGCAGGTGCAGGACGCCCTCATGGAGACACTCTTCTGGCTGCTGGTGCGGGCCTTGCCGGCGGCGGCGCTCTCTCCGGTTTTCCGGCGGCGATCGGAGGACCAGGTCTTCCGGCGCCGGTTGTTCCACCTCTTTGAGAGACACCTGGACAACGAACTCCCGGTGGCGGCGATGGCGCGGCACTTCCGGATCAGCGCTCGCGCGTTTTCGGAACGCTGCCGGCGCAGCCTCGGGGCGAGCCCGGCGGTGGCCTTTCTGCGGTTTCGCCTCGAGCGCGCCCGGGTCCTCTTGCTCACGACCGGTTTGTCGGTCAAGGAAGTGAGCGCCCGGTTGGGGTTCAAAAGCCCGTATCACTTTTCCCGGGTCTGCCGGAGGCATCTGGGAGTTCCGCCCTCGCAGGTGCGGTCCGGGCCAACTCCCGGAACGGATGACCGCGCTCCGGGTTGATGGTAGCCGGAAGACAACTACAGACAAAAAGGAGGCGGCGGAACCAACCCTCCTGGCATGGAATCCGCTCCTGTTTTGTTCTTGAGCCAGTCCCGGCACCGCCAATCATTCGCCGCACCAGATCCGTATGAGCACTACCAAGGTTGAACTGGTTCGCGCCGTCCTCACCGAGCCGGATCGTGGGCTGATCGAATTTTCGGCTGATTGGCGCCGCCGCCAACCGCCGCCGCTGCACCTCGAAGGCGGCCCCTGCACGTTGGAGGAGCTGCAGCCCACCGATCCTTTCGACTATGGTGCGGCCAGTGGCTATTTCCTCCAGCGGCGCGGGCAAATCGCCTTTGTCCTCGATACCGGCCCCGTGCCCTGGGTGGCGGAAGAGGGTCGGGAAATCTACCTCGCCGGCGGCTTCAACGGCTGGCAGGAAGCCGTCGGCAAACGGGACTGGAAGCTGCGCCGGCAAACGATCGACGACCGGCTCTATTTCGTATGGCGGGGTCCGGTGGAGCCGTTTTTCGCCGACGGCGGCCAGCGTTTCAAGTTTGTCACCGACCGCCATGAATGGCTCCCCGTGCCGGAGGATGCGCCCAACGTGGTCCGCGATGCCGGCGGCCACGTCAACCGGGTCGTCGTCCCGGCCAAGACCGGGCGTCATCTCTTCACCTATCACGTCTCCGAGCCACTGGATCTTCACCTCAACTGGCTGGTGCGGTTCGGCGAGGGGGACGCCGCCCAGCGGGTGCCCCTGCTGCCGGGGCGGTTTTTCCGGGAGTTGGGCACGGACCTTCCGCTGGGGGCGTTGCCGGGAGAGGAGGAAACGATTTTCCGGCTCTTCGCGCCGCGCGCGCAGTGGGTGAGGCTGGCGGTCTTCGACCCGCTCGACGATCCCGAAGCGCTGGAGTGGGGGCGGATGGAGATGATCGGTGACGGCGTCTGGGAAGCGCGCCGGGAGGGCAACCTCCATGGCCTGCACTACTGGTATCGCCTCGACGGGCCGAAGGGCCCGCTGGGACATTTCGACGGCAACTTCCGGATTCTCGATCCCTATGCGCTCGCCGCCGTCAGCCGGGATGGCCCCGGCATCGTGATCGACCGAGGCCGGTATTCGGAGGAAGGACGCCCCGGCCACGCCAATCCCTCCTGGGAGGAGATCGTGGTCTTGGAAGCGCATGTGCGCGACCTGCTCGCGCATGCCCCGCTCAGCCTCAAGCCGGATGCGCGGCTCGGCTTCACCGGATTGGCCCGCTGGGTGGAGCAGGAGGACTTTTATCCCTCCGTGCTCGGCATCAACGCGCTCGAGCTGCAGCCGATCCAGCAGAACGACGCCGCCTCCCACGAGGAGTACCACTGGGGCTACATGACGACCAACTACTTCGCCCCGCACAGTGGTTATGGCCTTGATCCCGCCGCCGGTTCCCAAGTGCAGGAGTTTCGGGAGCTGGTTGATGCACTCCACCGGCGGGGTTTCTCGGTCATTTTGGATGTGGTCTACAACCACGTTGGTGAACCCGCCCACCTGCTGATGGTGGACAAGTATTATTACTTCGAGGTCGACCAGGACGGCCATCTCAGCAACTGGAGTGGTTGTGGCAACGATCTCTGCACGGGTGCGAAAATGGCCCGCCGCCTCGTCATCGACAGTCTTGTCCATCTCCTCGAATTCTACCGGGTGGACGGATTCCGCTTCGACCTCGCGGAGCTGTTGGGCAAGCCGTTTTTGCGGGAGATCGAGGCGGCGCTAAAAAAGGTGCGGCCGGATGTGATCCTCATCGCCGAGCCCTGGAGCTTCCGCGGCCACATCGGCCCGGAACTCCGCGACACCGGCTTTGCGAGCTGGAACGACGGCTACCGCAACTTTCTCCGCGAGTACGTGCGCGGGCACGGCACCCACGAAGCCATCGTGCACTACTTCACCGGATCGCCGGGGCACTATGCGAGCTGGCCGTCACAGACCGTCAACTACGCGGAATCGCACGACGACCGCGCCTGGATCGACCTCCTCACCGAGCATTCCGACGGCATCGGCGTGCGGCCCACTTGGGCGGACATCCGCCGCACCCACCTGATGGCGGCCTTTTTGCTCTGCTCCACCGGCATGCCGATGCTGCATGCCGGGGTGGACCTGCTCCACTCCAAGCAGGGGGTCAACAACACCTACCAGCGCGGCGACCTCAACGCCCTCGATTACCGCCGGGCCGTTTGGTATCCATCCACCCATGACTTTTTCCGCGCCTGGATCCGGTTCCGACGTTCCGAGCAGGGAGCGTTGCTGCGCCACTACCGGCGGCCGGAGGAGGGCTTTCACGCCTTTCTTTTCGCCAACGGCAGTGCGGCCTTCGCGGTCGTGTTCAACGCCAACGGCGAACGCGGCCAGGCCCAACTGCTCGCCGCCTTCAACCCGGGCACGGATCCGATTGAAATCGACCTGGGCGGGTGGGGCCGGCACCGCTGGGTGCGCCTCGCCGATCAGGATCGCTTCGTCGGGGCCGTCCCCGCACTGCCGGATCCGGCTTTCACGGGCGGAGCGGTTTACCTGCCTCCCCTCGGCCTCGGCCTCTGGCACCGCACGGAGGGGGATTGATTTACCGGGGGCGGCGGGCTCTTCTTGAGATCAAGCGCACCTCCGATTGCGTACGCAGGTCGCCGATTGCCAATGGAGAGCTTGCTGGATCAGGTGTCCCGCGACCCATCCTAATCGTAATCCTAATCGACTGATTGATCGCCGGTGACGGCTATAAGGAATCATCAGGGTGTGGCGCTGGACTTGCGGAAGAACGGGAAGTGGGAGTACGACTACGATTAGGATTAGGATTAAGATTACGATTACGATTAGGATTGGGATTAAGATTACGATTACGGTCAGGGACGCCGGGCATCGGGGTGCACCCGGAAATAGGGATGGCTCAGGTACCAGAGCCGCAGCGTCCCCGTTGCCACTATCACAAAGACCATGGTGCCCACCAGCAGGATCGGCGAAGGTTCAGCCTCGAGCTTCTCTGCGATTTCGCCCAACATGTCATGGACGAAAAGGAGGAAAAAGGCCGTCAGGTAGGGGATGTAGAGAAAACCTGCATACCACGTCGCCCGGTGCCGCGACAGCACGCCGAACCCCATGGCCAGTGACGCCACCGCCGTCACAAGCGTGACCGCCAAGTCGGTCCCGGTTTGGTCTTCTTCCAAGCCGACCAAAAGGGCAATCAAAGGCGCCAGGCCCATGAGGATGAGAATAAATCCGGCCCAACGCAGGCGTCGGTGCAGGGCTTGTTTCGATAGTGCTGGAGGCATGGTCAGAACAGGGTGGGGGATTGAGCGGAGTTTGATTCAGAGGTGTCCATGGCCGGCCGGCTAATCGCAAAACAGGAGTAAGAGAGCAAAGAGCCCGATTAGGATGGCATAGATCACCATCCAGTGAACCATCGACGTTACCATTTCCTTGAAGCCCAAGCCTGCGCCTTGCCCCGATCGCACGAATTTCCGGGCCAAGTAATAACGGAGCTTGCGGTCGTCCGCATCCGTTTCCCCGGAGAAGCAGAAGATAAACTGGAGCCATCCCAAATAGACCCCGCGCAGCCACTTGGCCGCGAAAGTAAAGAAAAACCAGCCGATCCCGACTACCACCAAGACGATGAAGACAGTTTGTATAATGGTGCAGATCACGCCCATGGATGAGAGCCGTTTCTAGGCGGTCCGATACGAAAGGCCAGCACTCATTTCCGAGGGGAGAGACCGGTAAATCGCGTGTCCTCCGCCAATCGAGGGCAGGAGATCTCCGTGACGGCCGCTTCCACGCTCTAACCAAGTTGAATTGCACGAAAGCGGCCGTCCCCTCCCTGAGCACCCTCCGCAGGGGAACGACAGCGTCGTTTCGATCATCCCGCGAGCGTTGGCCCGCCTGCGTTTTATGGAATAGCGCCGCCGCCATGGGGGTTTTGGGAATCGGGGAGGCGGAAGGGGGTTGGGGATGTCGCCTTCCCTGACTCCCATATTTGGTCGCTACCTCCTGCGTCGTAGCGGAAGCGCGGAGCGCTTTCGGAGAACAGGACTGAGGTATGAAACCACAG
>REEB01000140.1 GCA_007695295.1 Puniceicoccaceae bacterium | reverse complement strand
TAGCGCGTCTACCAATTCCGCCACCTCGGCTGGGCTGGGGAAAAACCGTCTTTATCCCGCCCCCGCACCGCTCGGCGCAAGCAAATTGATGGCCGCCGCGGTATTTTCCGGGCTTTCCTCCCCTTCAGGCTTTTTTCCTCGCCCGTGGGCGCGGCTTTTTGCGACAAAGCCCTCTCCAATTTCATGAGCTGCTCATCCGACGCCCTCGATACCCTCCGCCGCGAAAAGGTTGTTGCCATCATTCGCGCCCCGTCTTCCGACGGACTCCTCGACTGCGCCAAGGCCTTGGCCGACGGCGGTCTCCACAGTATCGAGCTGACCATGACCACCCCCGGCGCGATCAGCGTGCTCGAAAAGGCAGTCGCGGCCTTTCCGGATTTCTGCTTCGGCCTCGGCACCGTTCTCGACGCCGAGACGGCGCGGGTCGGCATTCTCGCCGGCGCCCGTTTCATCGTTACACCCGCACTCGTCCCCGAGGTCATCACGATCTGCCGCCGCTACAGCGTGCCGGTTTTCCCCGGAGCCCTCACCCCCACCGAGGTCCTGCGGGCCTGGGAAGCCGGAGCCGATGCGGTCAAAGTCTTCCCGGCCGAGTTTTTCGGCCCGCCCTACCTCAAGGCCCTCAAAGCGCCGCTGCCCCAGGTCGAGCTCATGCCGACGGGGGGCGTCACCCCCGATTCCCTCGGCGACTTTCTCGCCGCCGGCGCTTTCGCCGCCGCCGCCGGCAGTGCGCTCGTCAGCGCCGCCTCCCTCAAAGCCCGCGACTGGCCCGCCATCACCGCCCGCGCCGCCGCCTTCGCAAACGCCGCCCGCAAGGCCGCCTCCTGAACCCCCGCCTTTTAGTCCTATGAGCACTACCATCATCGATATCAAAGCACGCGAAATCCTCGACTCCCGGGGAAATCCCACCGTGGAAGCAGACGTTGTCCTCGCCTCCGGGATCGTCGGCCGGGCCGCCGTCCCCTCGGGCGCCAGCACCGGAGAGCATGAAGCCCTCGAGCTGCGCGACGGCACCCTCCCCGCCAAGTCCCTCCCCAAGGGCGTCAACGGCAAAGCCCGCTATCTCGGCAAGGGCGTCCTCAAGGCCGTGGACAATGTCCACCGCCTCATCTGCCCCGCGCTCGAAGGCCTCGATGCCCTCGACCAAGTGCTGATCGACCGCACCATGCTCGACCTCGACGGCACTGCCACCAAAAAGAAACTCGGGGCCAATGCCATCCTCGCCGTTTCCATGGCCAACGCCCACGCCGCCGCCCAGGCCTCCGGCCAGCCCCTCTACCACTACCTCGGCGGCCCCAATGCCAAGGTCCTGCCCGTACCGATGATGAACATCCTCAACGGCGGCGCCCACTCCGATGCCCCCATCGACTTCCAGGAATTCATGATCATGCCGGTCGGCCTGCCCAGCTTCCGCGAAGCCCTCCGCGCCGGAGCCGAGATCTTCCACGCCCTCAAGGCCGTCCTCAAAAAACGCGGCCTCTCCACCGCCGTCGGCGACGAAGGCGGCTTCGCTCCCAAGCTCGACTCCACCACCGCCGCCCTCGACGCCATCGCCGACGCCGTCAAGGCCGCGGGCTACAAGCTCGGCAAGGACATCGTTCTCGCCCTCGATGTCGCCGCCTCCGAGTTCTACGACGCCAAGAAAAAGGCCTATGTCTTCCACAAGTCCGACGGCTCCGTGCGCTCCGGCGACGACATGGTCGCCTTCTACCGCGACCTCGTCGCCAAATACCCGATCATCTCCATCGAGGACGGGTGCGACGAGAATGACTGGGACACCTGGAAAAAACTCACCGACGCCATCGGCGACAAGGTCCAACTCGTCGGTGACGACCTCTTCGTCACCAACACCACCTTCCTCAAACGCGGCATCGACTCCGGCGTCGCCAACTCGATCCTCGTCAAGGTCAACCAGATCGGCTCCCTCACGGAAACCTTCGACGCCATTGAAATGGCCAAGGAGGCCTCCTACACCGCCGTCATCTCGCACCGCTCCGGCGAGACCGAGGACAACACCATCGCCGACATCGCCGTCGCCACCAACGCCGGCCAGATCAAGACCGGCTCGCTCTGCCGCACCGACCGCGTCTGCAAATACAATCAGCTCCTCCGCATCGAAGAGGAACTGGGCTCCTCCGCCGTCTACGGCGGCAAGCTGACCCGCTTCACTTGAGCCGGGTCCCGCACCTCCTTCCCCAACTGACGCGGCCGCCCCCTCCGGGCGGCCGCCTGCTTTTCAGCCGGCACCGGCGGCCCGCGAGCAACAGGTTTGCCCCTCCCCCGTCACCGTCTTCCCACTACAGATCAAGGCCCACACCCGCCCTCCGCTACACACGTCGCTTCCCCCGGTAGGGCGCGATCGCCGAGCGCGCCGCCTCTCCTTCCCCCGGTAGGGCGTGCTCGCCGAGCGCGCCGCCCCTTCCTTAGTCCCACTCGCCGAGGGCTTCCACCCCGGCGGCCGAACCATCGCGCACCCAGCCGTCGAGCTGGGCTTGGTCCTTGAGTTGCTGCCCGCGTTCACGGCCCACGACCGCGAAACCCGTCCGGCATTCCGGCAGCGCCGTCATGTCCCCCCAGAGTTTCTCAAACTGCGCCACCGGAAACACATCCTCCTGGCCGTGACCCCAGCGCTTCTTGACCTCCTTGAGAGTGATGTAAGTCGGCATCCGCGCCGCCACGGCGCGGACCGCCTCGCTCACTTTGCCACTATCGGCCAGTTCCCCGCGCTCCAGGCCAAACAACTCGAGGAGCCGTTCGATCGAGATCCAGCTTGTGTTCGTATTGTAATAACTCAGCCGATACTCGTCCTCCTCGCGTGGAAGGGCCAGGCCTTCGAGCAGACGCAGCCGCCCGTCGACCCGCGCCAACCCGCCGCCCCGGTCCTCCAGGCGCCGGGCGATCACTTCGAAGGAAAGGGTGTGCCCCGAAGCGATGTGCCAGCCCAGGAGCGCGGGCTCGAGCGTCGCACCGAGGGTGTCGATGTTGTGGGCGAGCAAATACTTCAGCCCAGGGCGCTCGGTGAGCAGGCGGTGCAGGTGTCCGTTTTTCAGCAGGTTGGGGAGTTCAAACCAATGCCCGACCGGGTGCAGGCACTGCGTGGGCAGGTTGTCGGTGTAGTCGGCCCCTTCACCGGCGCTCCGGGCCCAGTTGATGAGGGCCGCCCGGCCGCTTTCGCGCACTTTCTCCTTCTGCTCGTCAAGCCGCTGCTGGGCCGTCTCCTGCCAAGCGAAGTAAAGGTCGCGGACCATCGGGATCATCCGCAGGCCGATCGACCGCCCCGGTGAAGCGGCCGCCGCCACCCCGGGAAGGGCATCCGCCCGGCTCCGCAGCCAGGCTTCGATGGGATCGTGCGTGAGGTGGCTGGTGGTGATGAGGTGGGGGATGACAGTCCCGCTCGCCACCGCCGCCCGCCGGGTCTTGGCCAGGTGGACCTCGAGAAAATTCCGGTGGCGGCCCGCCAGCTTGGCAAACGGATGCAGTGCTTTGACCACCCCCGCCCCCTGTGTCCAGCGGCTTCCCACCCCGGCGGCAAAGGTGACGACCGCCGCCTCACCGGCGGCCAGGGCGCGCCGCCCCTCTTGCATCCACTTGTCCGATACAGATTCACTACGGTGGAAGAACAGCTCGCGCTCGTCCGCATCCTCGATCCGCGTATTCGGCGGCAGGCGGTTCTGGGCCAATCCGGTCCGCCCCGCCCTCAGGTCCTGGCGGATGGCCTCGTGCTGGGCCGGATCGAAACCGTTTGCCTCCAGCAGTTGGACCAAGGTCTGCCGGGCCTCTCCGCGACCGTCTCCTCCGGGCAGGAGCCGCTCCAGCAGCGCGGCGGAAGCACCGGCAAATTCCGGACGAGTGCGGGCGGCGGCCGCGAGCTGGGCCAGATCGCGCCGGCGTGTCGCACTGAGGCTGCGGGCCTCCGCCCGCAGGGCCGCCGGGGCCATTACTTGGTAATAGCCCGGAGGCAGGAGCGCTTCCCCTCCCTCGAAAAACTCGGCCCGACTGCCGGCTTCATTGATCGCAAAATCGTAGACCACCGGGTCCATCGCGAAGGGCAGGGCCGTTTCCAGCTCCCGCTTCGTCGTTGTCATGATTTCCTGGAGACGTTGCTGGGCTTCCGCCCGCCGCTCCGGAGCGAAGATGAAACCCATCCCGCCACCGGACATTCCACCAAGCATCCAGAAGCCCCAGAAATCCCCGCCGAAGGCCGCCCGGCTCCGCTCGATCAGGAGTTCCGTATAGCGGTTGCTCACCCAGGGGATGATCGTCTGCAGGGGCCCGAAGAAATTGGCCGTCAGCGAGGCACCCAATGCGCGCAGGTCCCCTTTTCCAAGCTGGTCGAGTATTCCATCGAGATTGCCGATGGCCTGCCGGCGCGCTTCGGTCTCGGCCGTCCCGCGAAGGAGATACTTTTCGGTCACCATCTCCAGGATCGGCCCAACGTTCTGCGCCATCCCGCCGTGGACCAGGACGAGGCTTTCCTGCAGGCGTCGCCGGGCCGTCTCCGGGATCCGGTCCGGCCCCAGAAGGGTGTGCCGGGGCAGCAGGCATCCCCGGGAGATGCCGTACTCGGCGTCCCCGGCGCGCGCCGGCACCCCTTCAATCAGCTTGATGCCCGGCCAGAGCCCGCCCGAGTCCTGCCACCCGCCCCCGGAGCCGCCCAGCCACTCCCCCAGGATCGCCCGCGCCGCCACCATCCGCCGCTCGGCTTCCCCGAGGGGCCCGGCCAGCGACCGTGTCTGCCCCGTCGCCCGCATGCAGACGGCCACGAGTGCTCCGAGCAAATTGGTCGAGACCGCCAGCCGCGAACCTTTCGGGATACGGTTCACGCTGCTGACCAGCTCCAAACCCATCCCCGGTCCGATGAGGCGGTCAAACAAGCCCGCCATTCCGAGCCCCGAGCGTTCCAGCCCCGGCGGCACGATGCCCGCCGCGATCACCGCCGCTTTCAAGAGCCCGAGATAGTCCCGCCCAAAATCGAAGACCTCCTCGACCTCCTCCAGATCGGCAGTCGCCTCCAGATCCACGCTCGTCAACCGCAGCACCGGCTCCTCGATCACCCGCAGGCAGGCCGTGATCGGAGGGTTCGGCTCCGCATCCCGGCCGTGCACCCCGAGGTCGATGGAGACGTTGAGCACCCGGGCGCCTTCCGGGAAGTCCATGCCCAGGAAAAAGATGTCGCTCCAGCCACAGTGGGTCAGGTCCATCCGCACCGGTGTCGACTCCCGCAGCACGGGATAGGGAGCATCCTCACCGGCCCGCCGGAGCAGTTCGCGCCGCAGGCGCAGGGGGTGATCAAGGAGATGGCCGGTGCGAAACATCCAGGCATTGCCCGGCGTGGACCGGACCGTCAGCCGCACTTGGTCGGCCAGGGTCTGAAAGGCCAGGGCATGGTAAGCGGCGGCCAGGGCGCTGCCGACCGCGTCGTTGGGGCCGTCCACCGCTTCGATCCGCCGCAAGCTCGCGATGGCTTCCTCGAAACGCCGGTCGTAGAGAAACTGGTGCGCTTCCGCCGGCACCCGTCCCCGCGCCGGATAATCGGCGCGCCCCGGCAGGGCATAGCGGTAGATCGCCGCGAGAAAAAATAACCCCCGCACCCGCTCATAGAGACTCCCCGCCCCGCGCCGCCAGTCCTCCAGGGCCGCCGCTTCTGCCAGCAGGCCGGCGGTCGAAAACTCGCTGCAAACTGCCTCGAGCGGGCGGTTCCGCACCACCGGATCGTCCGCAACGATCACTTCAATGAGGCGGCTCTTCATGCTCATCGGACCCCCGGTCGCTCCGCCAGCATCTGAACCAGGCGGGCGAGGAGCGCATCGCGGTCTTTTCCTTCCAGACCGAGCGCCAACTGCGCGAAGAAAACCCCGTACGCCTCGCCAATGTCGTAGCGGTGGCCCAGCAGTTCACAGGCCAGGTAGCGCCGCCGCCCCGCCAGCCGGTGCAGCGCCGGTGAAAGCTGGACCAGACCGCCAGCAGACTCCCGGTCCGCCTCCTCCAGCAGCTCGAAGAGATCCGGCAGGAGCACGTGGAGCCCGAAGAAACAGAGGTAGAACCCCGCCCGCAGTCCGGGCACAAGCAGGCGGACCTCGGCCTCCGTCGGGGTCGGCTTTTCCAGCACCGTATCTATTTGGTAAATACGATCTCGGCCGGGCACCAGTTTGCCGCCCACCGCCCCGTAGTTGGAAAGCAGGGACTCCCGGGTCGCCTGGACCGCCGAGACCGCAGTCTCTTCCGCCATGGCCACTTCGAGCAGTTGCGCCGCACAGGAGCGCTCCGCCTGGGCCACCTGAAGATGGTCGCCGACGAGGTGGAGAAAGGCCTCGTTTCCGACAAACTCCCGGCCCTGCAGAATGGCGTGGCCGTAACCCCGCGGCTCCGCCTGCTCGACAAACCGGATCCGCCCCGCCAGATCGCCCGCCGCCCCCGCGTAGGCTTCCGTCGCACCCGGGCACACCACCACGCAGAATTCCTCGATCCCGGCCGCCACCGCTTCTTCCAGCAGGATGCGGAGGGCCGCCTTCGGCTCGCCTTCCCGGTCGATCAGGGTTTGCAGCGGCAACTGGCGCTGGGTGCGGGCGGCGGCGGTGATCAGTCCTTTGCGGATTTTCATCGGATGAAGGGTTTCGAGGAGTGTGCCGGATCATCCGCGGCCGGTCCGCTCATTGGCAAATCGATTTCTCCGCGGGCTCACCCGCGCGGCCCCGGTTCCGGTCTAGCCGCGGCCGCCCGGGGTGAGGCCCCGCTCGCTCGCAGCGATGAAGCCCAGCAGGTGGCGGATCTCGGTGCTGTCCGCCTCGGGATCGTTTTCCAGCATTTTCACCGCCTGCGCCCGGTTGTGACCGTCACGGTAGAGAATGCGGAAAGCCCGCTTGATCCGGCTCATCTGCTCGTCCCCGAACCCCGCCCGCTCGAGGCCGACTTTGTTGATCGCGCGGATCGAGGCCGGATTGCCGTCGGCGACCAGGTAGGGCGGCACGTCCTGGATGATTTTCGAGCACCCCCCCAACATGCAGCGCGTGCCCAAACGGCAGAATTGGTGGACGGCCCCGAATCCGCCGATGACGACGTTGTCCTCCACCACCACGTGGCCGGCCAAGGTGGTGTTGTTGCTCGCGATGATGCCGTTGCCGATCACGCAGTCGTGGGCCACGTGGCCGTAGGCGAGGAAATAGTTGCCGTCGCCGATCCGCGTCACATCCGGCTCGGCGGTGGCGGCGTGCACGGTTGCAAATTCCCGGAAGACGTTGTCCGCTCCGATCACCGTGCCGGGGCGTCCCCCTTTGTATTTCAAATCCTGGGTTTTCATCCCGATGCAGGCGAAGGGAAAGACCTCGCAGCGGGGCCCCATCACGGTCGGTCCTTCCACCACCGCGTGGTGGTGGATGACAGTGCCGGCCCCCAGCTCCACGTCCGCGCCGATCCAAGCGTAGGCCCCCACCCGGACCCCGTCGGCGAGCCGGGCGGAGGGATCCACCACGGCCGTCGGGTGTAGTTCCGCCGCCATGACGTCAGGATTCGTCCACGCTCTCCACAACCGCGAACATGAGCTCGGCGGAGGAAACGGTCTCCTCATCCACTTTGCAGGTCGCCTCGGCCACCCCGATCCGGTTGCCGCGGTTTTTAGTCAGCTTGACGTCGATCCGCATCTGGTCGCCGGGCCGCACGGCGCGGCGAAACTTCACTTTGTCGCAGCTCATGAAATAGGCGATCTTGGTCTCGTTGGAGGTCTTTTTAAGCATGAGGATGCCGGCGGCCTGCGCCATCGCCTCAATCTGCAGCACGCCCGGAAAAACCGGCTGGCCCGGAAAGTGGCCCTGGAAAAACGGTTCGTTGATGGTCACGTTCTTGATCGCCGTGAGCTCGTTTTCGCCGCGGATTTCCGTGACTCGGTCGATGAGCACAAACGGGTAGCGGTGCGGGAGGGTGTCGAGGATGCGGCGGATATCGAGGCTGGTCTCGGTGGCCAAAACGGTGGCGGCGCGTTTCGGTTTCGGGGCCGGCTTGCCACGGGTCCGCTCGAAGAGGGCGCGGGTCAACTCGGAGTTGACGGCATGGCCCGGCCGCACCGCCACGATATGGGCTTTGAGCGGTTTCCCCAGCAGGACGATGTCGCCGATGATATCCAGAATTTTGTGACGGACGAATTCATCTTTGAATCGGAGCGGTTCCTTGGAGATGATTTTGTCCCCGCGCAGCACGACGGCGTTTTCAAGGCTGCCGCCGCGGATTTTGCCCATTTTGATCAGCTCCTCGATGTCCTCGTAGATGGTGAAGGTGCGGGCGGGGGCGATGTCAGCGACGTAGACCTCGGGATCGATCTCCAGCGAGAGGTGCTGGGTGTGGATGCCGCGGTCGTCGGTGGACGTGCAGGTAACCTTGAGTCCGTCGTAGGGCAGTGCAACCAGCGAGGAAGCGCCGCGCGAAACCGAAACCGCCTCGTCGAGCACGTAATAATCCCGATCCTCGTCCTGCTCGACCGGCCCGGCCTCCAGGATCAACTCCACGAAAGGGCGGGCCGATCCGTCCATGATCGGTGGTTCGCTGGCATCCATCTCGATGATGGCGTTGTCGATCCCGCAACCGCTGAGGGCGCTGAGCACGTGCTCGACGGTATGGATTTTGGCATGACCGGAAACGATCGTGGTGCTGCGGACAAGGTCGCCGACATTGGCTATGACCGGGCGGACCTCCGGCCGGCCATGCATGTCCGTGCGGACAAAGACCACTCCTGTGCCCACCGGAGCGGGCTTCAGGGTGAGCTGCACATTGTCACCAGTATGGAGGGCTTTGCCCTTGGTCGTCACCTCCCGCAGGAGACTGCGTTGTTTCATCAGCAGCGCATGAGGTCAGAGGCCACCGCGGATGACAAGTGCTGATCTTCCAGCCGCCAACAGGGGTGCAGGACAAAGTGCTTCCAAGAGCCGTTGTCCGAGTCCCGCGGGGGGCGCGAACCTCACCAATCTACCTGCCTTGCCACCCCGGTAGGGCGTGCTCGCCAATCGGGCCGCCCGTCAAACGGCGGTTTCGGCGAAACCGCCCTACCCCGCCTCCGCTCCGGGCAACTCCCCAGTTTATAGCCTGTCCCTAATAGTACTACGGCACCCCTGCCGGGGTGCGTTCCGTATCGGGTCGGTCCTCCGGTGGCTGGCACCACCGTCTAATTTCCGACGCGCCTCGGGCGCTGTGGCGCCCCTCGATCGAAACGCGTCAAGTGGGAGACCGCCGGAGCGGGAGGCCATCGCAGGATGAAACCCCGGCCCAGCAGAGCCGACGGGACATGAGCATCGGCCCCCTCAACCCCGGCAGGGGCGGCGGGATGTTAGTCGGTGGCGCCACCCACCGGAACCCAGCCGGCCCTATCATCCGCCCCGGAGGGGCGGCGCATCACGGCGCTTGGGGATGACCATGCCGCCGACAATGCTTGGGCGGCGAACAGAACCACCCGTCCAGTCTTGCCACTTCGGTAGGGCGTGCTCGCCGAGCGCGCCGCCCGTCAAGCGGCGGTCGGGCCGGTTCGATCCGCAACCGGCCTGCCCCGCGACCGCGGGGTCGAGTCGGCGCTCAGTCTCCCCCGAGCCCACCGCGGCCTCAGTTGTCGCCGCGGGTTTCCCCGGGCCCCTCCCGCATCAGGAGGGTGCGCTCCGCGATTTCGGATTTGATCCGGGCGAGAAACACATCGAAGGGCTGCACGCCCTCGTCACCACGGAAACGCGAGCGCACCGACACCGAACGGGCCTCCGCTTCTTTCCCCCCGCAGACGAGAGCGTAAGCCGCCTTTTCCAGCTCCGCCCGCCGGATCTTCGCGCCCAGCTTGTCGGCATGCCGGTCGATGGCGTGGCGCACCCCCGCCGCCTGCAGTGCGGCGGCCAGCTCTTCCGCGTAGGGCAGCACTTTGTCGCTGATGGGAAGAATCCGCACCTGCTCCGGCGCCAGCCAAGTCGGAAAGTCGCCGCCAAAATGCTCGATGAGCAATCCGCAAAACCGCTCCATGGACCCGAAGGGCGCGCGGTGGATCATGACCGGCCGGTGCGGTTGGTTGTCCGGGCCGATGTACTCGAGGTCAAAACGGATGGGGAGGTTGTAGTCCACCTGCACCGTGCCGAGCTGCCACTCGCGGCCGATGACGTCCTTGACCACAAAGTCGATTTTGGGGCCGTAAAACGCCGCCTCGCCCGCTTCTTCGGTGTAGGGCACCCCGAGCTGGGCGGCAGCCTCGCGGCAGGCCCGTTCGGCTTTGTCCCAGTTGGCGGGATCGCCGGTATACTTCGCGCTGTCCGGATCGCGCAGGCCGATGCGGACGCGATAGTCCTGCATCCCGAGCGTGGTCAGGACGATCCGCACGAGCGAAAGGCAGCCCATCAGCTCCGCCGGGACCTGGTCTTCGGTGCAGAAGAGATGGGCGTCGTCCTGGGTGAAGCCGCGCACCCGGGTCATGCCGTTGAGTTCGCCGGACTGCTCCCAACGGTAGACGGTGCCGAACTCCGCCAGTCGCACCGGCAGCTCGCGGTAGGAGCGAGGTTGGGAGGCAAAGATTTTGATATGGTGCGGGCAGTTCATCGGCTTCAGCAGGTAGCCGTCGATCTCCCCTTCCTTGAGCCGGTTGGCGAGCTCCGCGCAGGAACAGCCTTCATGGGCCAATTCCTCAAGGGACTCCCGCTCGATCAGCGGCGGATACTGGGAATCGCTGTAATAGGGAAAGTGCCCGGAAGTCCGATACAGCTTGAGCCGGCCGATGTGGGGGGTGAAGACTTGGTGGTAGCCTTGGCGGCGCAGCTCCGCGGCGATGAAATTTTGCAGCTCGCTGCGGACGACTGACCCGGCCGGCGTCCACAGGATCAGGCCCTGGCCGACATCGTCGTCGATGTGGAAGAGCTTCAGCTCGCGCCCGAGCTTGCGGTGGTCGCGCTGGCGGGCCTGTTCGAGGCGTTCGAGGTACTCGGCCAACTCGTCCTTGCTCGGAAAGGCGGTGCCGTAGATCCGCTGGAGCTGGACGTTGTTTTCATCTCCGCGGTGGTAGGCCCCGGCAATGCTGAGCAGCTTGAAGGCTTTGATTTTGGAGGTGTAGCGCACGTGGGTGCCGGCGCACAGGTCGACGAAGTCACCATTCTGGTACAGGGAAACCGGCTCCCCCTCCGGTATGTCGTCGAGCCGGCCGAGCTTGTAGTCCTGACCGAGCCGCGCAAACAGCTCCCGCGCCTCCTCCCGGGAAACTTCCTTGCGGATGAAGGGCTGGTTTTCCTTCACCACTTTGGCCATCTCCGCCTCCAGCCGGTCCAGATCCTCACGGGTGAAGCGGTGCTCGAGATCAAAGTCGTAGTAGAACCCGGTCTCGGTCGGCGGGCCGATGTCGAGCTTGGCCTCCGGAAACAACCGGAGCACCGCGGTGGCAAGAACGTGAGCCGCGGAATGCCGCAACTCTTCCAATGGAGACATCTGCTTCATGACGGGAAGGCGAAGGCGGCGGACCTCGTCGGACCGAGGTGCGGCCCCGCAGGGGTGCGCCGCGCAAAAGGACGGACTAACGCTTCCGCACCGCCGTGAGTCAAGTGGATACTGGCCGCCCCCAGCGGGCTTCATGTTCTTCCGGGCAGGCGAATTTCGCGCCTCCCGCCGGGCCGCTCCGGGGCCATTGCCGCCCCGCGGCCCGCTTTCCGCTTGCCTGTGCCGGCCGCCGGAGGCAGATGCTGAACGCATGGCCGAGCAGGAGGGTATCCGTTTACAGAAATTTCTCGCCGATGCCGGGCTTTGTTCCCGGCGGGAGGCGGAGGACCTCATCCGCGACGGCGAGGTCCGCATCAATGGGCGGGTCGCGCAGCTCGGCGACCGGGTCGACCCGGAGACCGACCGGGTCACCGCCTCCGGTTTTTCCCTCGGCGCCCAAACCAGCCAACCCAAGGTCACCGTCGCCGTGAACAAGCCACGCGGTCTCATCTGCAGCAACCGCGATCCCCACCACGAGCGCACCGTCTTCGATCTGCTGCCGCCCCGGCTGCGGCGCCTCCGGCTCTTCTGCGCCGGCCGGCTCGACAAGGAAAGCGAAGGCCTCGTCATCCTCACCAGTGACGGGGCTCTCGCCCAGCGTCTGACCCACCCTTCCGCCATCGTCATCAAGCATTACCGGGTCTCCCTCAAAACGCCTATCCCGCGGGCCAAGCTCGAACGGCTGCTCAAAGGCATCCGGGTTGAGGGCGAACTCCTCAAGGTCGAACGCGCGCGGCTCATCGGAGTGGGCCACCCGGAGCAGTCGGAAGAGGTCGATGTCCAGCTCCATCATGGCAAAAAGCGGGAAATCCGCCGCCTTTTCCTTTTTCTCGGCTTCCCGGTGCGGCGGCTCAAGCGCTACCGGATCGGCGCTTTCACCCTGCGAGGAATTCCTTTGCGCGGCGCGAAGATCCTCTCCACTAAGGAGATCGATCTATTACTGCAGGCCGGGGAAACCTGACCCGCCTGCCCGGGTCGATGGAGACTGCCGCCATGAAACACTTCACCACCGCCCTCGCCGCCTTTTCAACCCTGGCGGCTCTTGCCCTGGCCGATGACCAACCTGAGGGGGTGCCGATCCACCTCTCGCCGCAGGAGGACGCGGTCATCGTCGGCTACTCGCCCCCGGGGCATCCCCTCGCCCTCGCCCCCCTTCCCCCGGAAGGCAGCCCTTTTCGCATCCCGGACGACTGGGTGGCGATCTTTCACAAGGGCAAATTCGAGCTCTACGTCCGCAATGAGGATGTGACCAAGGACATGCAAATCCCCGTCGGCACCCAACTCTTCCTGCGGGGGGAGCGGGGTGCGCCGCCTTTTACCCGGGTCGAGGAGGACGACGAGCCCGAGCTGCTCCGGATCGGCCCGGGCTGGTCCACTGTCTACCTGGAAAAGATGGGGGTCGGCTTCGTGCGCCGGGCCGACCTCGGCCTCCCGTCAGGCCGCACCGAACGCCCTCCCGCCCAGATTCCGCAGGGCGCACGGCAAAGCGATCCGCCTCCGCCCCGGCCCGAGCCGTTGCGCCAGGTCGAAACCGTGCGCACCCCCCCGGCCCCGGACGCTCCCGCCGATCCCAGATCCAGCGAAGCGATCCCGCGCCGCCTCGAGGGCATCGTCGAGGAAGTCCGCCGGCATCCTTTCCGGCAGCCCCTCTATCCTTACCATCTGGTGGACCAACGGGGACGGAGGCTCGCCTACCTCGATCTCCAGGCCCTCCTCCCCACCACCCCGCCGGAGTCGTTTCTCGGACGCTGGGTGAGTGTGCGGGGGCTTCTGAACACCGAGGGGGATCGCAATGAACGCGTCCTCCGGGTCGAGTCGATGCGTTTTCTCCCCTGATGCCGGACCCCATCCACCGCATCGATGGCAATGCCATCGCCGCCAGCCTCGTCGCAGAACTCAAGGCCGAAGTCGCCGCCCTCCCTCCGCCCCGCCCCTGCATCGCCTTCGTCCGCGTCGGCGAGGATCCGGCTTCCGTCTCCTACGTGGCGAAAAAGGACCGCACCGCGGCCGAAATCGGCATGGAGACGCGCCTCCATGTCCTCCCCGATGCGGTCGGCGAGGAAGAGCTCTTCGCCGTCATCGATGCCCTCAACGCAGATCCGCTCGTGCACGGCATTCTCGTGCAGGCCCCCCTCCCGCCGCATCTCGACGAGGTCAGGACATTCCGCAGGGTCTCGCCGCTCAAGGATGTCGATGGTTTCCACTCCGAAAACCTCGGCAAGCTCTGCCAGGAGGACGATGCGGGTTTTGTCGCCTGCACCCCCGCCGGCATCATGGAGCTGCTCGCCCGTGAGTCGCTCGACTTGGCGGGCCTCCATGTCGTGGTGCTCGGCCGCAGTCTCATCGTGGGCAAACCGGTCGGCCTCCTCGCCCTCCAGAAAAAGCCGCTCGCCAATGCCACGGTCACATTTTGCCACTCCCGCACCCGTGACCTCCCTGCCATCACCCGCCAAGCCGACGTACTCATCGCCGCCATCGGCCGACCGCGGTTTGTCACCGCGGAGATGATCAAGCCCGGTGCGGTCGTCATTGATGTCGGCATCAACCGGATCGCTGATCCTTCCCGCAAGTCCGGTTCCCGGCTGGTCGGCGATGTCGATTTTGCCGCCGTCGCTCCCCTCGCCTCCAAAATAACGCCAGTCCCCGGCGGCGTCGGGCCGATGACGGTGGCGATGCTGATGAAAAACACCCTCAAAGCCCGACGGCTGGCAGGGAGCTGAGGATGGGCGCGGGTTTCAAGAAATCATGATAAAGCGCTCCCGCGGCGGTTTTACCTCAACTGTCGCTTCTCCACCGACACCTTGGGGCCGACCCTCTCATTGATGGCATCTTCACCTCCACCCGTCACCCCCGGCCTGTCCGAGGACTTTGAGCTCCCCTTCGACGCGTCCCGCCCTTCACGAGTGCTCATCGTGGACGACGAGCCCGTCAACCTCGCCGCCCTGCGCCGGATCTTGAAAAACACCCCCTACGAGATCCTCGAAGCCCGCTCCGGCCGCGAATGCATTGAGCTCGCCACCGAGAAACGCCCCGACCTGATCCTGCTCGATGTGGTCATGCCCGACCTCGACGGGGTCAGCGTCTGCCGCACCCTCCGCGAACGGAAGGAAACCAACGCCATCCCGGTCATTTTCGTCACCGCCACCGACAGCCGCGAGGGTCGCCTCCAAGGCCTCGAAGCCGGAGCCGTCGACTACCTCGGCAAACCCGTCGATCCGGAGGAAACGCTCGCCAAAATCAAAACCCAGCTCTCCCTGCGCGAGGTCAATCTGAACAACCTCGCGCTCAACATCCGCCTCCAGGAGGTGCGGCGCACCGCCGCCATCGGCGCCATCACCCAAGGCATCGCCCACAATCTCAACAACATGCTCGGCGTGGTCACCGGCTATATCGAGCTCATGAAGATGCATGCCGGCAAGCCGGAGAAAATGGCCCACTACCTCTCCCGCATCGAGGAGGCCGTCAGCCGCATCGTCGGCGTTCTCCGCCAGCTCAACACCATCGCCTTCAACAATCTCCAGACTTGGAACACCGTCCAGCTCGAGGATCTCCTCGCGGGCGCCGCCAAGCGGGCCCGGTCCGATCCTTCCGCCGAGGGGATTCGGCTCCTGATCGAAAACCGCGCCGGCAATCCTGCTTTCCGCACCAATCTCGAGGCCCTCGAGGACGCCCTCGCGCGGCTCCTCA
Organism: Puniceicoccaceae bacterium; assembly: GCA_007695295.1. Lineage (GTDB taxonomy): Bacteria > Verrucomicrobiota > Verrucomicrobiia > Opitutales > Opitutaceae > REEB01. The sequence goes on along the minus strand of REEB01000140.1, from coordinate 9,811 downwards.
TCAATGCCTTCGAGAGCTACGAATCGGTCGATCCGCCCGACCCCGAGGTGCTCCTGGCGGTCGATGTGTTCACTCCCCCGGAAAGCGAAAGCGAGGTGCTGCGCTTCTCGCTGCTCGACCGCGGCTGCGGCATGAAGCCGGACTTCATCGAACACGCCTTCGAACCGTTCATCAGCACCAAGCGGACCGTCGGCGTCGGGATGGGGCTGACCGTCGCCCGACACGCCATCCGCAGAATGGGCGGAGATATCCGCTTGAAGCCGCGCCGGGGGGGCGGTATCGAGGTCGAATTCACCCACCCTTTGCACCCAATCGATGGCTGAACGTTTCCGCTATGGCTTCATCGGTGCCGGCCGCCTCACCGCCGCGATGGTCGCCGGACTCCTCGAGCAAGGCGATTGCCCGCCCGAACGCATTGGCTGTGTGAGCCGGTCGGGGCTGACCGCCGCCGGACTGGCCGGCGCCACCGGGATCACGGCCGGGGAAAATGCGGCGACCCTCGCCGGGGAGTCCGAAGCGATCGTGCTCGCCCTCAAGCCCCAGCAGTTCAGCGACATCGAGCCGGTGCTCGCGGAGGTTTCCGCTGGGCGGCTGGTCGTGTCCGTTTTGGCCGGCCTGCGCTTGGAGCGGCTCGCCCGGGCTTTTCCCCGGGCCGCGAATCTGGTCCGGGTCATGCCCAACGTCGCCGCCCGCATCGGTGGCGGCATCTCCCCTTTCACCCCCTTGAAACCCCTTTCCGAAGACCAGCGCGGCCTCCTCGAAGGGCTGCTCCAGGCCATGGGCCGCTCCATCGAGATCCCCGAAGAGCAAATGGACGCCGCCACCGCCGTCAGCGGCAGTGGCCCGGCCTACCTCTTCGAGTTTGCCGCCGCCCTCCGCGACGCCGGCATCGCCGCGGGCCTGCCCGAGGCCACCAGCCGGCTCCTCACGGTCGAAACGCTTCTCGGGGCCGCCCGTCTCCTCGCCCGCACCGGGCGCGATCCCGAAGCCTTGCGCGATGAGGTCGCCTCCCCCAAGGGCACCACCCGGGCCGCCCTCGATTCTTTGGCCCGGGACGATCTCCCCGGCATCGTCGGCCGCGCCGTCGCCGCCGCCGCCGCCCGCTCCCGCGAGCTTTCCCAAACCCCGCCCGCCTCCGGTGAAACACCTCGCCAAGGGTAAGCTGCTCGTCACCGGGGGCGCCGGCTTCATCGGCAGCGCCGTCGTCTGGGGCCTCAACCGCCTCGGGCTCGATGATATCGTGGTCGCCGATTTTCTCGGCTCCGACGACAAGTGGCGCAACCTCGTCCCCCTCCGCTTCGCCGATTACCTCGAGGCCGACGACCTTCTCCGCCGCCTGCAGGAACGGCCCGACGGCTTCGGCAAATTCGCCGCCGTTTTCCACCTCGGAGCCTGTTCCTCGACCACCGAGCGCGACGCCGCCCACCTCATCCGCAACAACTACGAGACCACCAAAACCCTCGCCCATTGGGCGGTCGGGCAAAATTCCCGCTTCATCTACGCCAGCTCGGCCGCCACCTACGGCGACGGGACCCGCGGCATGGAGGATGGCTCCGCTCCCATCCACCGGCTCGCGCCGCTCAATATGTACGGCTACTCGAAGCACCTTTTCGACCTCTATGCGCGGCGCACCGGGCTCGAGCAAAGGATCATGGGGCTGAAGTACTTCAATGTTTTCGGCCCCAACGAAAACCACAAGGGCGAGATGCGCAGCCTCGTCAGCAAGGCCTTCGACCAGATCAATGAGTCCGGGTCCGTCTCCCTCTTCCGCAGCCAACACCCCGATTACAAGGACGGGGAGCAGCAACGCGATTTCCTCTACGTGAAGGACGCCGTGGCCATGACGCTGCACCTTTCCAAGCCCACCATCGAGGGAGGCCTCTACAACCTCGGCTCCGGCAACGCCTCCACTTGGCTCGATCTCGCCCACGCCCTTTTTGCCGCCCTCGGCAAGGAGCCGCGGATTGAATTCATCGACATGCCCGCCGCCCTCCAAGGCCGCTACCAGTATCACACCTGTGCCGACACCCGCCGCCTTCGCGACTCGGGTTTCTCCGTCAAAGGCACCCCGCTGGTCGATGCCGTGGCCGACTACGTCCGCAACTACCTCGCTCCCGACCGTCGCCTCGGCCACCGCGTCTGCGGGGAAATCCCGCCTCCCGGCCTCCCCTGAACCGGCCGCGGCCGGCGTTCAGCAGGCGCGCTGAAAGGAATAGAGTGATCCAAGCCTCAGCATCTGGGTGAGTTCATCCAGTGCGCGGCGGCTCTCCTCCAGAAGCCGGGGATCGCCCAGTTCATCCGCGGTCAGCGTCTCGCGGTAGTGCCGGCGGGCCCAGGCCTCCAGCTCCCGCTGCCGCGCGGGGGTGAGCCAGACGCCCGGAAAGACCGCCCGCCGCTCCGCCTCGGTCAGGGGCACGCGCAGGCGCAGGCAGGCGGGACCGCCCCCGTTCCACATGCTTTGGCGCAGGTCGCAGACGATGACCCGGTCGATCGGGCAGGCCGGGTCGGCCACCCACTCCTGCACCAGCTCCCACGTATCCGGATTTTCCCGACACTCCGCGGGCAGCAGTAGGAGGCGGCCGCCGCCGGGGTCGGCGAGGAGTTGGCTGTTGAAGAGATAGGTGGCGACCGCCCGCTCCAGGGAGAGGCGGCCGCGGTCAACCCTCAGGAGCCGCAACGGCTGACCGCAGGTCTCGGCAAACCGGGCCGCGACGGCGGCCGGACCCGCCTCACCGTCCGCGTAGGCGTCTTCATGATACAAGAGAATGTCGCCGCCGCCGACCGCGATGACGTCGTTGTGGAAGACGCCGGCATCGATGGCCGCCGCCGATTGGCGCAGGTGAAGGACGCGGGCCGGATCCAGTTGGTGCTGCCGGGCGATGCATTCTCCGGCCAGCCGGCTTTGGCGGGCGGGATGGCGGCCCGCCGGAACGAGGGGTTCGCCCGGCGCCCGACCATGGACAAAGAGGTGCAGGCCCGGCCCCCCGGAGCCACCCTCGAGGCGGGTATGGTTGGCGGCCCCTTCGTCTCCAAAATCCGGATGCGCGGGCAAGGATGGATGGTGGCGGAAGCGGCGCTCGTCCGGAAAGAGGCGCCGCAGCAGGCGCCCGGTGAAGGGCGCTTCGATGGAGCGGTGAAAGGCTGTCACCAAGTTTGCCGGGGTGAAGTGGACCCTTCCGTCGGCGGCATCAGGCGAGGGCGTTACAGTGGCGGCATTGGCGGCCCACATGAAGGAGGAGGAGGAACAGGCCGCGAGCAGCCCGGGCGCTTCCCGGGCCGCCCGCTCCAGGATGGCGGCATCGTCGCGGCCGGTGAAGCCAAGCTTTCGCAGCGTCGCCAGGCAGGGGCGCTCGTGGGGAGGAAGAATGGCTTGGGGCACGCCCAGCCCCGCGACCAAGCCGGCTTTCGCCAACCCTTCCAGCACCGCCTGCCGCGGACGTGAGACGAGGCCGCGGTGCCGTTGCGAGGCCAGATTGCCGGCGGCATGGCCCCCGTAGTGGTGAGTCGGTCCGGCCAAGCCGTCAAACTGGGCTTCCTGCAGCTCCGGCATGGCATCAATCCCACCCCGGGGGCGGCGTCTCCGGCACGGTGGCGGTGGGACTGGCCTGGCTGGCCGTCGGAATCACGCAGGCATCGGCCATGTAGAGGCCGCCGGGCCGGAAATTGCCGCTCCGCCCCACTCCGCCGAAGGGAGCGGCTCCGCTCGCCCCGGTGAGGGGACGGTTCCAGCTCAGGACCCCCGCCTTCACCACGGCTTGAAACCGCCGCCAGGCGGTTTCGCTTTGGCCGATGTAGCCGGCCGCGAGGCCGAAGCGGGTGCGGTTGGCTTCGGCCAGGGCGTCCTCGAAGGTGGCGACTCGGACGACCTGCAGCAGGGGCCCGAAATGCTCTTCATCCGGCACCGGCGAGACCCCCGTGACATCCACGATGCCCGGGGACAGCAATCCGGTCCCGGGTTTGAGATGCCGTAATGCCCGCAGCACTACGCCGCCCCCGGCCCGCAGATCCTCCTGCACCCGCAGGAGCCGCTCGGCGGACCGGGCGTTGATCACCGGCCCCATGAAGGGTTCCGGTTGCTCGTCCGGTGGACCCACCCGCAAACGGCCGGCCCGCTCCACCAGCCCTTCGAGAACGGGTCCCGCCATCGGGCCGTCGACGAGGATCAGCCGCCGGGCGCAGGTGCAGCGCTGTCCGGCGCTGAGAAATGCGGAAACCGTCGCCAAGTGGACCGCGGCTGCCGGATCGGCCGGGTCATGCACCACGAGGGGGTTGTTGCCGCCCATTTCAAGCGCCAGGATTTTACCCGGGCGCTCGGCGAAGAGGCGCTGCAGGGCTTCGCCGGTGCGCGCGCTGCCGGTGAAGAAGAGGCCGTCGATGCCTTCATCTTCGGCAAGCAGGCGGCCGGTCTCGGCGGAACCCTGCACGCCGTTGATCGCGCCGGGCGGAAGGCCGGCCGCCTCCAGCAGTTCCACGAGCCGCCGCCCCGTGCGCGGGGCAAGTTCGCTCGGTTTGAAAACCACTGTGTTGCCGGCGAGGAGGGCGGGGACGATCTGGCCGTTGGGCAGGTGACCGGGAAAGTTGAACGGTCCCATCACCGCCAGCACGCCGTGGGGACGGAAGGTCGTCCGCACCCCGGAGGCTTCTCTCTCTGCACAGCGGAGCCGATGACCCTCCACCGCCAAGGCCACTTTGCCGGCGATCGCCTCCGCCTCCTGCCGGCTTTCCCAGAGCGGTTTGCCGGTATCCTCGGAGATCAGTCCCGCCAAGGCGCCGAATTCCGCCCGCACCGCCTCCGCATAGCGCTCCAATATCTGGATACGCTCGTCCAGCGGGCGGCCCGCCCATGGCAGGGCCGCCCGCCGCGCCGCCTCCACCGCTGCCTCGACCTCCCGCCGCCCGGCGGAGTTGAAGCTCAGGCGCCGCTCTCCCGTCCAAGGACAACCGACGTCGACCCGCGGCCCGCTTCCCGGCACCTCGCGGCCCGCAATCCTCGCACCCGGCAATGACTCTGGCCCGCTCACACGCTGTCCTCAGGTCTTGCGCTGGTGCAGGGTGATGCCGTTGTTGTCGGGGTCGGCCACCCCGAAAAACCGGCAGACCGGTGTCTCCACCGGACCATACACCGGGGGATGTCCCGCGGCTTTCAGCTCGGCGAGGGCGGCATCGAGGTCGGGCACCTCCAGCGCCGCGACCGGAGCGCCGCCGCCGGACATGGGCCAGGCGTTGGAAAGCGCCAGGGTGGCCGGACCGATCTCATACTCCACCCACCACTGGTTGCCTTCGAAGTGCTCCGCCATCGTCTCCTTCAATCCCAAGACATCGCGGTAAAACCTGCGGGCACGGTCCACATCGGTGACCGGATAGGCCACAAAAGCCAGTTCGGTGATCTTCATGGCCGCAGCATGGCCTGAGTCACTCCATTTGGAAAGCCGATTGCCAGGGACCGTACCAAGGCAGCCCAAGGTAGGGTGCGACCGCCGGGCGCGCCGCCAAAGGATCCCCCTCCTGTCCGCGCATGGGAGCACGATGCTCCCGCTACTTTGATCATCCCACAATCGCTGAACGCCTCGCCCCAGAGAACCATCCAGCTCCCTTTTCCCCAGACGCGCACGGAGGCCAAAAAGTTGTGATCCACTATAATCCCCGCCTTGGATCAACGCCGCGTCGCGCAGAACCCTTGGGCCACTTCAAGCGGCCAGCCCAACCGGCCTGGAAACCGATCCATCCATGGTGGGTCACGGTTGGGCTTCACCACCAATCTACCATAACCGCCAAGTCCCTCACGCAGGATGGGCAAAGGTTCGTCACACTTGACACCTTCGTTCCTTCACGGTCAAGGAAGGGATGAGTGTATGAGGTATTGCGCTGTTTCCATCGTGGCCAAAGAGACCGCCGATCTTGTGGACGTAGAGCCGCCCGCAGATCTTGGGCCTCATGAAGTCAGGGGAAGAACACTGTCTTCACTGATCAGTCCGGGCACCGAACTGGCTTGGAACTACAGGGGGGATTCCTTTCCTTCCTTCCCGGGCTACGCCGCGGCCTTCGTGGCAGAAGAGCTGGGACCTGAAGTCACAGGCGTGCGCAAGGGTGATTCCTGCTTCTGCATGGGCCCCCATCGCAGTTTCCAACAGGTCGATGCTCGCACGGTTCATTTAGTTCCGGAGGGGGTACCCCATCAAAAGGCCGTGGTGGCGCGTCTGATGGGCGTCTCCATGACCACATTGATGACTACAAGCGCGCGTCCGGGGGACCAGGTCATGCTGTTTGGTGCCGGTCCGGTCGGATTTCTAGCCGCACAAATATTCGCTCGGAGCGGCTATGACGTAATCGTGGTCGAGCCGGACGCGTCGCGTCGCCGTTGGCTGGAGCAATCGGGGATTTCGCAAGTGTACGGCGGGGCCCCCGCTGACAGCTCCGGCCTTGCCGGATCGGTCGCACTTGCAATGGATTGCTCCGGGCATGAGCAAGCTGTCCTGGACGCCTGCCGCATGGTGAGGAAACGGGGGGAGGTCGTACTGGTCGGTGTACCCTGGCAGCGCCAGACAGAGGCCTACGCCCACGAATTGCTGTCGCTTGTTTTTCACCGCTATGTTGTGTTGCGCAGCGGTTGGGAGTGGGAACTACCGCGTCATTCAACGGATGCATCCCCGCACAGCATCCACAGCGGGTTCGAGACGGCCCTCCGATGGCTGGCGAGCGGGAGCATCAAAATGGACGGCCTGATTACGCTCGCAGACCCTGCCAACGCACAACAGACGTACCAGGATATTCTTCATCGCCGGGCCAAGGGGTTGTTCACAGTCTTCGACTGGAGTGAGTGAATTGAGTTCTCAATCCGCTCATCCGAAAGGATCATGGCGGATCAGACTGGCGAATAACCGTCATTGCTGACGCGGTGATCGTGCCTTACCCCTTGCCCCGGATCTCCGCCTTGACTGCCTCCAGGTGGTCGGCGCAAGGCTAAAAAACCCTCCCGTCCACAAAGGACGGGAGGGCCGCCAAATTAGCCGAAGATCAAGAGTCAACCGTATCTGGGGCCGACTCTCTATTTGTGTCGAGCGGTTACACGGTTACACTCTAAAAGACTGTTTCCGTCGGCGGAGCGCAGCCACTACAATAACTGCAAGCGCCGCGAACAGTGCATAGGTCGAAGGCTCGGGAATCGCGGTCACACTGAGGTCCTTAATCGTGAACGCGGTGCCCTGGCCGCTTTGATCGTGGAAAATCTGAATGTAGAGAGAATCCCCCGCCGCAATGGTCTGATTGAGGGTCCCACCAATAGTGAGCATGTCCGATAACCCGCCACCGGTTTGCGTGGCGGTCCTCGCTCCGAGTTCCGTGTAACCGACCGCTTCCGGACTCCATGTTGTTCCAACCAATAGACGCAAGGTTGATGGGTTGAAATTGTTGTCGTCAAACCATGTATCCAAGGTGACGACCCATTCGTCAATGGCCATGCCGGTATTATTGTCCACTTTCAGGGTGAGTCGATTGCTTATCCACCTGTTTTCGTTGAACCGAAAGGCAAAGCCACCTTCGCCCAAGGCGGGAATGTAACTGTTCGTTACCACTGAAGCATCGGCATGGAAGTCCCAGCGGTCCGTCTCCAGTCCGTTGTTGTTGGCGTCCGCTTGGAACGGGTGAGTTGTCCTCAAGTTATCACCATTCTGCCAGGCCCAAGAACGCGCATCAAAGGCCATGCGCCCGTTTTCACCAACCATCGCCCAATTTCCGGGTTCAGCAACGGACGGTCCATGGGTATCACCCGGAGCATAACGGTAGACTCCCGGAATCACCTCTTGTCCAAAGGTGATCAATGAAGCTTGATTTGTCTCGATAACGCCCAGTTGCGCTCCCAGCGGAGCTGCACCAATCATCATCGCAAAAGCAAACAAGAAGGGGTATTCTAACTTTTTCATGGTAGTATTTAGGTTGATTATACCCGCCAACTCAAACCGTATTTTTTAACATCCGATTAATGGTTGAAAATCCTTGAGCTTTGCATCCCGATGCAGATAATGGGGGCATGGACGCCGAAAAGCGGAAAACGCGCGTGGGGCACCGCGAGATCGCCCGGTTGGCTGGAGTGAGCCAGAGCACAGTGTCACGAGCCTTGGCGGATAGCCCCCTGATTGCGGAGGCTACGGTGATTCGGGTGCGAGAAGCGGCCAGAAGTCTGGGCTATCGGCCTGACCCGACCCTGGCAGTGGTGGCAGCACATCGGTGGCGGCGAGAGGAGCGGGCGGTGGAGCCGATCCTTGCCTTGGTGGAGGAGACCCGCCGTCTTGAGAGAACCGACATAGGGGAGCAAGTGGATCCGATTCGGGCGTTGAAGGAAAAGGCTTCGGAGTTGGGTTATCAGATGGTTGTTTTTTACCGTGATGATTATCCCAATTCGGGATCGTTGGAGAGAGTTCTCCGTTCCCGGGGTATTCGTGGATTGGTAATCGGTGCGGTCTATCGCAATCCACCGGATCCGGAACTGGATTGGAACAAGTTTGTCTCCGTCGCCCTGACTCCGGGCCCCTACCGCCCGCCCATTCCCAGCGTGATGATCGATCTGTTTGCCGGGGTGTTGCTGGGATGGGAGAAAATAGTTGCCTCGGGACACCGCCGCATTGGGGCGGCACTTTATGAGCACGATGTTGCGTTCTTGGATGATGACATTCGAGCCAGTGCGGTGGAGTGCTGCCAGCGCAGGCGCCATCCCAAGCTACCTGTGATCCCAACTTTTCATTTTAACCATGACACCCCCCATAGTGAATTTGGGGAATGGGTGAGAAAGAATAATTTGGATGCAGTTCTGGGATTTAACTCCGCCGTCTATTGGAACCTGATTAGGGAAGGATTCCAGATACCCAACGACCTCAGCTACGCCGAACTCCATGTCCAGCCCCACAACGGCCCACAGTCGGGGGTCATGGCGGGAGGAGCACAGTGTGCTGCCGAGGCAGTGATGATGCTCCATCGGGCATTGTTGGCCAATGGTTATGGCCCGGTCTTTCCAGGGATCAGCCATGTGGTCTCGCCGGTGTGGGTGGAAGGCAGCACCTTGGTTTCCACCCACACTGTGTCAAAGTCACCTGCATGAGGAGGTAGGCGAAGGCGCACGTAGGACGACACTACAGTCGCGCCATCAGCCAAACCCGTCTCTACCGGTCTTCCTCTGCGCCGATGTAATTCAATTATCAAGCCCAACTTGACCGATTCACGTCCTCAAATGGCTTGTTTGGGAAACCCATTCATGTCGAGGCCAGAATCAAGAGGTGTCCTCGAGAATCATTGCCGAGGTCCCTCACATCCTATTTGTCTTGAAAGCCGGCGATCTTCGCGAACAGATCGGCAAATATAGGATAGCGATTGCAGTACTTCGCATCCCGAATCAGATGCCGACTAACGTCGGTTGCCCACCGCTTGGGCCTGGTGTCGGTAAGCAATGGGCTGTTTATCAGTACAGTCGGCACCCATTCGGGGTTGATGACGTAAGAGGTGGCGGCAACATCCCAGATTTCCTTTGCTCCCCACTTCTTGGCCACTTCGTCTCCCCGGAATGTATCCGCGAGAAAATCCGCCAGTGCGTTCCGACCTCGCAAGTGGTGTTCCACTTCGGGCACCGCCGCGATCAGATGGGAGGTTATCGGCCACATGGGCAAGTGCACCAGCGGTACGCCTGAATCCAGCAGGACCCGGGTGGAAATCAAATCCTGATCCAGATTGAACCCATCGGCATTGAACCAGTTTTGCCCGGACCCTCCAAGCCACACCACCACGATGTTCTTGATGATCTCCGGCTCCATCAGGATGGCCGACG
>REEB01000116.1 GCA_007695295.1 Puniceicoccaceae bacterium | reverse complement strand
TCGCGGATGCCTTCCGCGCCCGCTTCTCCGAGGCCCTGCAACGCCGCCGGCCCGGAGATCCCAGGGAGGAAAGCACGCGCCTCGGTCCGGTCGCCCGCGCCGATGCGCGCGATCAGCTGCACGATCAAGTCCGCCGCAGCCTTGAAGCCGGAGCGGAGCTGGTCTGCGGAGGCGAGCCGCTCGCAGGCCCGGGATTTTTTTATCCCCCCACTCTGCTCGACCGGGTCGAGCCCGGCATGCCCGCCTTCGATGAGGAAGTTTTCGGCCCGGTGGCGGCTCTGGTCCGCGTGGCCGATGAGCCGGCGGCGGTCGCCGCCGCCAACCGCTCCGCCTATGGGATTGGTGCGGCGGTTTTCACCGCCGATCTCAGCCGAGGGGAACGCCTCCTCACCCAAGACCTCAACTGCGGCGTGGGCGCGCTCAACCGGCAGGTCCTTTCCAGTATGGACCTCCCCTTCGGCGGCACGCGCCAATCCGGTTACGGTCGCGAACTCGGCCTTGCCGGATTGCGCGAGTTCCTCCTCACCCGCTCCATCAGCCTGCCTTCGGCCTGATCGTCCGCTTAGGAGCATGGAGGCGTCCACCCCAACAGCCCCCCGGCCGGCCGCCGCGGCGCATGGCGATGAAACCATCGTCCGCTGCCGGGATGTCCACAAGTCGTTCGGTGCCATCCAGGCGGTCCGTGGAGCCAGCTTCGATATCAATCGCGGGGAATGCTTCGGCCTCCTCGGTCCCAACGGCGCCGGCAAGTCCACCATCATCAGCCTCATCTACGGCGCCGCCTCCCGCGGTGGCGGCGACCTAACCGTTTTCGGCCTCGATCCCGCCACCCGGAGCCGCCGAATCAAGGAAAGGCTCGGCGTCGTCACCCAGGACAACGCCCTCGATGAAGACATGGGCGTGCGCAGCAACATGATGATGTACGCCCGCTGCCTCGGCATCCCCCGCCGGGAGCGGCGCGCCCGCGTCGACGCTCTCCTCGAGGAAATGGCCCTCCTCCACCGGGCCGATGCCACCATCAAGGCTCTCTCCGGAGGCATGCAGCGCCGCCTCGTCTTTGTCCGCGCTCTCCTCGGCCGCCCCGACCTGCTCATCCTCGACGAGCCGACCACCGGGCTCGACCCGGCCGTGCGCCTCCTGCTCTGGGAGAAAGTCCGGGAAATGAAGCGCCGAGGGGTCACCCTGCTCCTCACCACCCACTACATGGACGAGGCCGAGCGTCTCTGTGACCGGCTGGTCATCATGGACCAGGGCGCCATCCGTGCCGGCGGCAGTCCGCGCAATCTCATCCGCGAGCACTGCCCCGGAATGGTGGCCCACTTCGATCCCGATCCCGATCTCCGTCGCCAACTGCTGGATACAGCGGAAGCGGATGCCTCGCTCCATTTCGGCGAGGACTCCGCCGGACTGTACATCCGCGCCCCCGATCTCCACTGCCTCGACCTGCTCATCCGCCGTCTCGGGCTGAATCCCGGCATGATCCGGCCGGCCAACCTCGAGGATGTCTTCCTCGCCATCACCGGAAAAGAACTCTCCGCGGATGCTTGAAACACTCCGACTCTCCTGGCGGCTGACGCTGCGGCATTGGGATGTCTACCGCCAGAACCTCCTCCCCAACATCGCACCCACGGTCTCCGACCCGGTCTTCTTCCTGCTCGCCCTCGGCATCGGTCTCGGCGCCTACCTGCACGAGATGGAGGGCAGGACCTACCTGCACTTTCTGGCACCCGGACTCGCGATGGCGACGGCCTTCTGGACCGCGTTTTTCGAAAGCAGCTACGGGTTTTTCATCCGCCACACCTACGAGGGCATCTACAAGGCGGTCCTCACCACCCCGATCGGACCGCGGGAGGTTATCATCGGCGAATTCATTTGGGTCGCGCTCAAGGGGGCCGGGATGGCCTCGGGCGTCACCCTCGTTCTCCTCGTTGCCGGCGTCATCGAGTGGGTCTGGCTGCCCCTGGTGCCGGTCACCGGCGCCCTCATCGCCCTCACCTGCGGTTCGATCGGCTTCATCGCCACCGCCTTCGTGAAGAACATCAACCAGTTCCAAACCGTCTATGCGCTCGTCATCAACCCGGTCTTTTTCTTCAGCGGTATTTTCTTCCCCATCGGCGGCACGCCCGCCCTCATCCAGGTGCTGGTCTGGTGCTCGCCCCTCTACCACGGCGTGCGCATCGGGCAGGCCGCTCTCTGGAACGAAGCCGTCCCCGCCACCCTCCTGCTGCACGGCCCGCCTCTGCTGGCCTTCACCGCCATCCTGGTACCGCTGGCGGGACGCCTGATCCGGCCCAAGCTGTATCAGTAGCCCGGCGACACTAAAAAGGGCCGGCCTGCGCGGCCGGCCCGAAAGTTTCAGGACTCCGAGGAAACCTCGGTGCAGGGCTGTTGCTGGCGGAAGATCAGGTGATCGTCTTCGCGAATGACCTCGATGGGGTCGCCCGGCTTGACTTCGCCGCGCAGGATGGCCTCGGCGAGGGGATCTTCGAGATACTTCTCGATCGCCCGCCGCAGGGGCCGCGCACCGTACTTTTCGTCGTAGCCCTTTTCGATCAGGAGCGTCTTGGCGCCTGCGGTGATCTCGAGCAGGATCTTCCGCTCCACCAGCCGCTTGGCGACTTTCTTCACCTCCAAGTCAACGATCTTGACGAGGTGCTCGCGCTGGAGCGGATGGAAGACGATGAGGTCGTTGATGCGGTTGAGAAACTCCGGCTTGAAGATCCGCTTGGACTCTTCGAGGACTTTTTCCTTGATCTTGTCGTACTCGGCATCCGAATCCGCCGCCGCCCCGAAGCCCATCGCGTTCTGACGCTGGATGAGATTCGCGCCCACGTTGGTCGTCATGATGATGATGGTGTTGCGGAAATCCACGGTCCGGCCGAGGCTGTCGGTGAGACGGCCGTCCTCCAGGATCTGCAAGAGCAACTGGATGACATCCGGATGGGCTTTTTCGATTTCATCGAAAAGCACGACCGAGTAGGGCCGGCGGCGAACGGCTTCGGAAAGCTGGCCGCCTTCCTCATAGCCGACGTAGCCGGGGGGCGAGCCGATCAGGCGGGAGACGGAAAACTTCTCCATGTACTCGGACATGTCGATCTGGATGATCGAGTCCGCCTCGCCAAACATCAGCTCGGCCAGCGTCTTGGCGAGCATCGTCTTGCCGACCCCGGTGGGGCCGAGAAACATGAAGGAGCCGATCGGCCGCCGCGGATCCTTGAGGTCGGCCCGGGAGCGGCGCAGGGCTTTGGCAATGGAGATGCAGGACTCATCCTGGCCGATGACGATCCCCTGCAGTTCCTTTTCAAGCTGCAGGAGTTTCTCGGTCTCCTTCTTCTCAAGGCGGTTGAGGGGGATGCCGGTCCAATCCGAGACGACATGGAGCATTTCCTCCTCGTCCACGGTGATCCGGGTCTCCTCGCGGTTCTTTTTCCAATCCTCGAGGACCTTCTCCTGCTTGGTGCGGAGCTGCTTCTCATTGTCGCGGTATTTGGCCGCTTCTTCAAAATGCTGCTTGCTGATGGCCTCTTCCTTCTGGCCGCAAACCGTCTCGATCTCGCGGGCGAGTTCCTCGATCTCCGGCGGACGATTGAGGCTGGCGAGGCGGGCGCGGGAGCCGGCCTCGTCCATGACATCGATGGCCTTGTCCGGCAGGTAGCGGGAGGTGATGTAGCGGTCCGAAAGCTTGGCCGCGGCTTCCAGGGAATTGTCGGTGAAAATGGCCTTGTGGTGCTCTTCGTACTTGGAACGGATGCCCTTGAGGATGAGAATGGTGTCTTCCACCCCGGGGGCCTCCACCTTGACGCTCTGGAAACGGCGGTCGAGGGCGCTGTCCTTTTCGATGTATTTGCGGTACTCGTTCAGAGTGGTGGCTCCGATGCACTGCAGCTCCCCGCGGGAGAGGGAAGGCTTGAAAATGTTGGAAGCGTCCATGGCGCCTTCGGCCGCACCCGCGCCAACGATGGTGTGCAGCTCATCGATGAAGAGGATGATGTTTTTGGCCCGCTTGATTTCATCCATCACCGCCTTGATCCGCTCCTCGAACTGGCCGCGGTATTTGGTGCCGGCGACCATGAGCGCGAGGTCCAGGGTGATGACCTTCTTGTCCAGCAAGATTTCGGGAATGATGCCGCTGGCGATCTCCTGGGCCAGGCCCTCGACAATGGCGGTTTTGCCGACCCCCGCCTCGCCGATGAGGACGGGATTGTTCTTGGTGCGGCGGCAGAGAATCTGAATGACCCGGCGAATCTCCGCTTTGCGGCCGATGACCGGATCAAGCTCCCCCTTGCGGGCCAACTCGGTGAGGTCGCGGCCAAAGGCCTTGAGGGCGGGGGTCTTGGTTTCCTTTTTGTCCTCGGATGTGGGAGAGCGCGGGGAGGAGGAAACTTCCTCTCCCTCGCCGGTGAACTGCGGATCCAGTTCCCGCAGAATTTCGTTGCGGGTGCGCTCGATGTCGGCCTCGAGGGCCTTGAGCACGCGGGCGGCGACACCCTCACCCTCGCGGAGCAGCCCGAGCAGGATGTGCTCGGTCCCGACATAGCTGTGGTTGAGCGCTTTGGCTTCCTTGCCCGAGAGCGCGAGAACCTTTTTCACCCGCGGGGTGTAGGGGATGCTCGCGCTGGACTTGCCTTCATGACCCGCGCCGACCTGCTTTTCAACCGCGTTGCGGACGGTCTCAAGGTCCAGGCCCATCTTCTGCAGCACGCTCACCGCAACGCCTTGGCCGAGCTTGATCAGGCCGAGAAGGATGTGCTCCGTCCCGACGTAGTTGTGGTGAAAACGATCGGCTTCCTTGCGGGCGAGAGCGAGGACTTGCTGGGCGCGGGGGGTGAAATTGTTCATCGGTTCCATGTGGGAAGGGTTTGCTGAGGGACTCTGGGGAAACTAAAGCTCATTGTTGACGCGGCGAAAGTCGGGGCGAGCGGTTTTTTCAAACTCCGCCCGGAGATAACCCGCCCGAAAGTGGTCGCGCTCCACACCATCAATGGTTTTGCTGGCGTGGTATTGGATGTGGCCGGGCTGGCATTCGATGAAAAGCCGGTCCACGGTGGTGCGCATGGCCTCCGGAAACGCCTTCAGGTCCACCCCGAGGCGGATCAGCGAGAGAAGGTTCATCGCCTCCGCCGAGGTCAGCAGGTGGCTGTTCTGCAGGATGCCGAAGGCGCGGCCGATTTTGTCGTAAAGTTTTCCACTGTCCTTCTCCAGGATGCGCTCCCGGGCGTTCATCTCCTGCTCGATGACGGTGTTCAGCACTTGGGCGAGGCGCTTGAGAATCTCGTCCTCGCTTTCGCCCAGGGTGGTTTGATTGGAGATCTGGAAAATGCTGCCGCTGGCATCGGACCCTTCTCCAAAAAGCCCGCGCACCGCGATGCCGAGCTGGTTGACGGCCCGCACGACTTTTTCCATCTGCCCCGAGATCACCAGCGCGGGCAGGTGCATCATGGCAGAGGCGCGCATGCCAGTGCCGACATTCGTGGGACAGGCCGTCAGGAAACCGAGTTCCGGAGCGAAGGCGTAGTCGAGGGAGCTCTCCAACGCGGAATCCACCGTGTCGATCCCCGACCAGACTTTTTTGAAGTGATAGCCACCCCGGAGAACCTGGATCCGAAGGTGATCCTCCTCGTTGATCATGATGGCGCAGGACTGGTCGCGGCTGATCACGACGCCGGCGTTTTCCTTGGCGTGGGACAGCTCCCGGCTGATCAGGTGGCGCTCCATGAGAATGAGCTTTTCCAGATCGGACAGGCCGGTCATCTCCGCACTAAAGCCCTGCTTCATCTGGTCGAGTTGGACGAGGGCGGGCAGGCAGGCCTCAAGGACTTGGTGGCGCTGCTCGGGTTTGGCCCAGCCAGGGAAAGGAGTGTTGGCGAGGTTGCGGGCAAGCCGGATCCGGGTCATGAGCACGATGGCTCCTTTGGAGCCGGCGCTGTCGATGACTTCGGTGCGGGAGCCGATGAGGGAGTCGATCATCATGGCAAACCTCAGCTTTCCTCTTCCATGCTGCGCTTTACGGTGAGAATCTCATCGCGAAAGCCGGCCGCATCCTCGTAGCGCTCGCCCTGGATGGCCTTGTCCAACTCCTGCTGGAGGTGGGCGAGCCGCTCGGAATAGCTGCGGCGCTTGAGCGAAAGGTGGGGAACTTTGCCAGTGTGGGAGTCTCCCTTGTGCATGTTGGCCAGAATGGGCTTGAGCAGGGGCTGAAAGTGCTCGTAGCAGGACGGGCAGCCGAGCCGGCCGGTCTTTTTGAAGTCGGATTGCGTAAATCCACACTGGGTGCAGACAAGGCCGGCCACGGCGGTGGCGGCGGCGGCACCCTCCCCCCCTTTGAGCAAAAGATCGGCGAGGGAGAATCCGCTCGGATCAGTCACCCCTTTGGCGGCGGCACAGTCCTCGCAGAGGTCAACTTTGTGAATCTGATTATTGACGATCTGGGTCAGGTGGACGGTGGCCGGCTTGGAGCAGTGGTCGCATTTGATTGATTTACCCATGAAAAATTGGAGTTGGGGCCAGAATAGAGCTTCGGTTGATGGTACCGCAATATTAAGCCCAAAGTTCCGGACTGGCAACGCAGGCTTTGTGCCAGAGTCACCATTGCTTTGCCTTGGCGTCTTCACCGGGCCGGTCGCCGGCACCCGCCTGGCCATAAGCGCCGCGCCTGCGCCATCCCGTCCCCGTCCTGCGCCACCGTGGCGCTCCCCCGTCACCAGCGGGCCCGCTTGCGGCGTGCCTGCAGGTGCTCCAAAAATTCCGGCAGAGGCCGTGTATTGAGGACATCGGCCGCCCGCAACCACCCCTTGCGCGCCATCCCCACTCCGGCTTCGAGGTAGGCAAGTCCTGCCGCATGGTGCGCATCCGGGCAGATGCAGCACTTCACCCCCTTGGACGCCGCCGTTCGCCACCAACGCCAGTCGAGGTCGAGGCGGCGGGGATTGGCGTTGAGCTCCAGTGCGACGCCGCGCTCCGCGGCCGCCTCAATCACCGCCGGCACGTCCAGGCGGTAGGACTCGCGCTGCAGCAACAGCCGGCCGGTGGGATGGCCGAGCAGGCTGACGTGCGGGTTTTCCAGCCCTTGGAGGACCCGGCGCGTCATCGCGGCTTCATCCATGGAGAAGCCTGAGTGGATCGAGAGCACCACATAATCGAGTTCGCCGAGAACTTCGTCCGAAAGATCGAGCGACCCATCGGACAGGAGGTCGCACTCCACCCCGGCCAAAATCCGGACCCGATGGGTGCCGGCTTCGTTCAGCTCACGGATTGCGGCCACCTGCCGGAGGAGGCGTTTTTCGTCGAGGCCGTTGGCCTGAAAACTCGCCTTGGAATGATCGGCGATGCCAAGGTAGTCCCAGCCCAGCTCATCAGCGGCGGCGGCCATTTCCTCAAGGGTATTGCGGCCGTCGGACGCGGTCGTGTGGTTGTGGATCGCGCCGCGCAGGTCTTCCGCGCGCAGGAGTTCGGGCAGGTCGTTTGCTTCCGCGGCTTCGATTTCGCCCATTCCTTCACGCAATTCCGGCGGGATGTGCGTCAGCCCGAGCAGACGAAAAAGGTCCTCCTCGGTCTGGACGTCCCCAGGCGGCGGGACTTTCACCGGGCGCTTCTCGCGACCCTCGGCCGGAGAAAGGCCCCACTCGCTCAAGCTCAGGCCGCGGGCGAGGGCCCGCTGCCGCAGGGCGACGTTGTGGTCCTTCGAGCCGGTGAAATGATGGAGGGCGAAGGGAAACTGCGCCGGGGGCACCACGCGCAGATCCGCCTGCAACCCTCCTTCCAGGCGAATGCTGCTCTTGGTCGAACCCCGGGCGGTGACTTCGAGAATGCCGGGACGGCTCGTGAACCACTCCATGACCGGTTCCGCTTCCTCCGCGGCCGCGATGAAATCGAGATCCCCGACCGTCTCCAGCCGCCGCCGGAGACTCCCTGCGTGCTCCGCCCGCACCACCTCCGGCAGGCCGCGCAGGCCCTCCAGGATCGGCTCCGCAACGGCAAAGGCATCCCACCAAAGATGGCGTTTGCCATAGGCCTCGCGGTTGGCGATGCCCTGCAAAAGCTTTGCCTGGGTTTTCTCGCCAAATCCCGCCAACTTCGCCACGTCGCCCGCTTCACAGGCCCGGCGCAGGCTCTCGATCGAGTCCACCCCGAGCTTGTCGTGCAGCACTTTGACTTTCTTTCCGCCCAAACCCGGGATCTCCAGCAGTTGCATCAGGCCCGGTGCCATCGAAGCCCGCAGCTCATCCAAATAATCCAAAGAGCCCGTTCGGTGCAGCTCCTCAATCTTCTGGGTCAGGGCGGATCCTATGCCTTTGACCGCCGAGAGCCGGCCTTCGTCGATGAGCACGCCGAGGTCCTCCTCCAAATTCTCGAGCGTGCGCGCGGCGGTTTGGTAGGCGCGCACTTTGAAGGGGTTTTCCCCTTTGATCTCCAAGAGGAGAGCGATCTCTTCCAGGGCTTCGGCGATGGCTTTGCTATCCATGAATTGAGCAGTCCACTCTGGACGGACCGCGCCGCAGTGTAAAGCGGGCGGAAATCAGCCTCCCGAGTTCACCTCTCCTCGGATACTTCCCGAGGATTGACCACTCCCTGATATTCGAGATCCCCAATCGTCACCCGTGCTCCCCGCCGGCGAAAACTGGTCGCCTCCGGAAGCAGCGTCGGCCGGCCGAAGTGCTCGTGTCCGGCCACCACCATCGCGGGAAGGGCATCCACCAGGCTTGTCCCGAGCGTCGAAACGCTCATCCGGGAAATCCAAAGCAGGGTCGGCTTGTCGCCCTGGACCACATCCTCGCCGTCGTAGGCCATCAGGATGATGAAATAGCGGTCCGAATTCGCCTCCGCCATGAGGCGCTCCCGGCCAGGATCGAAGCGGGACATCCGGTCGAGCGCATCCCCGCCGACCATGGCCAGCAGGTCATCGAAGTTACGGACAAACTCCTGGGAATTGATCATGGAGGTCATCGCCGCCTGGTCGGCCATGGCCGCACCCATGGCCGCGGCAGGATCGACCCCCGCCCCATCCGGCGCACTGCCGAAATCCACCATGCGCGAGTCGCCGGCGAGGGTGAAGCCGGTGTTGCCCATGGTGACGACATCGCGGTTGATCACCCCGGCAAAGCAGACAATCGCCAGATCCAGCCGCTCGGATTCGTCCGTCGCCGGCACATAATGACTGAGCGCAAGCCCCTGGCGGACAAGGCTCTCGATCATTTCCGGGTCCGGTGGAGAGCCGGATCGGCGGCTGGGCCCGAGCTGCTGCATGCCGTGGTTGGCCAGGATGTAGGTCTGGGGATTCTCCGCGGTCGGAGGCGGAAGCCGATCCCGGCCGGCCGGCGTCACTTGGCTGTAGACAATCACACTCGCACGGGGGGCGCGCTCGATCATGAGTGTGGGACGGTCTTCGTTCCGGGGAGTAGGCCCAGTCTCCTCTCCCAATCCGGGCGTCAAGACCAGGGCCGAAAAGGCGGCGGACAAGGTGAGGGATCGGAAAAAAGCCAGGGGGGAGAGGGCTTGCATGGAAGGCATGCTAGCATGGTTTGTCTTTCCATCAACCCTGCTCCCGCATCACAACCTCCCCCATGAAAATCACCCGCGTCCTCCTGCGCACCCTCCACCGCACCTGGGATCAACCTCCTCCCGGCATCGGCCAATGGCAGTCCCAGCCGCTTCACCAGTACCCCGAGTTCACGCCCCGCGGACGCGCCACCCGCCCGCCACGCCGCCCCCGCCGCCTCACGGCCTGTTTCGTCGAGGTCGAAACCGAAGAGGGCCTCACCGGGCGATTCGGCCCCATCCAGGACTTCCAGGCCAGTGTCATTCGCCGCCAGTTGCGGCCTTTCCTCATCGGTCGCGATCCTCTCGCCACCGAAAAACTCCACGATCAGATGCTCCGCCTCGACCGCCATGGGCGCTCCGGGCATTTCCTCACCGGCCTCAGCAGCATCGATCTCGCCCTCTGGGATCTCAAGGGCAAGGCTTGGGGCCAGCCGGTTTTTCGCCTCCTCGGCGGACCCGTCCGCGACCGCATCCCCGCCTATGCCAGCATGCTGGGCTTTTCCGTCGAGCCGGACGAAGCCGCCGCCCAAGCCGATCGGCGCAAAACCGAAGGCTATCCCGCCCAAAAGTGGTTTTTCGCCCACGGCCCCGCCAGTGGGGAAGCCGGCCTCGAGGCCAATCTCGCCCTCGCCCACGCTGTTCGCGAAGCAGTCGGCCCGGCCTACCCGATCATGTTCGATGCCTTCATGGGCTGGGATCTCGCCTACGCCCGGCGCATGCTCCGGGGGCTCGAAGCGGTCGACCCGTTCTGGATGGAAGAACCTTTCCCACCCGAGGAACTCGAGGCTTTCCGCCGCCTCGCCCGCGAAACCCGCGTGCCCCTCGCCACCGGCGAACATGTCTACACCCGCTGGCAAAGCCGCACTCTCCTCTCGGAAGGCTCCGTCGCCTTCCTCCAAAACGATCCCGACTGGACCGGCGGCATCACGGAACTGGTCAAGATCTGCCACCTCGCCTCGGCATTCAGTGTCCCGGTCATCGCCCACGGCCACTCCCTCCATCCCGCTCTCGCCGTCGCCGCCTCCCAGCCGCCCTCAGTCGTGCCGATGGTCGAGTTCCTCCTCCATTACCAGCCGGAAAAACAGGCCTTTTTCCAAAACCCTCTCTTTCCGCAAAAGGGACTCATCGAACTCCCCGACCGCCCCGGCCTCGGTCTCGAAATCGACGAAGAAGGCATCGAGGAGTCGTCCGTCGACGCCGGCTGACCGCCCCCCGCGACACCTCCCGGGCGAGTAACTATCCGCTTTACATATCAACGAATCATGATGCTTTGATATGTTATATGCCCGACCCGGCCATCGCTTCCCTCTTCACGCCCGACCGCACCATCTGCTCGGTTGAATTTTATCCGCCCAAGGACGACGCGGGCGTCCAGGCACTCCGCGAGACGGCCGCCACGCTGCAGGAGTTGCAGCCGGACTTCGTCTCCGTGACCTACGGGGCCGGCGGCAGCACCCGCGCCCGCACCGCCGAAGTCGTCCGCTTGCTCCGGGAGGAGTTCGGCTACCTCGTCATGCCCCACCTCACCTGCATCGGCAGCTCGGCCCGGGAGCTGACCGACCTCGTGGCCGACTACCACGCCGCCGGCATCCGCAACCTCATGGTCCTGCGCGGAGACCTGCCCAAATCCGGCGCGGCGTTTCACCCCTCGCCCGATGCCCCGCGTTTCGCCGTCGACCTCGTCCGACTCATCCGCCGGCACTTTCCCGACATCTGCCTGGGTGTGGCCGGCTACCCCGAGACCCACCCCGAAGCACCGGATGCCGCCACCGATCTCGCCCACCTCAAGGCCAAAGTCGAAGCCGGCGGCGCTTTCGTCACCACCCAGCTCTTTTTCAACAATGCCCACTACACCGCTTTCGTCGACCGCTGCCGCCAGGCCGGCATCGCCGTGCCCATCCTCCCGGGCATCATGCCTGTGCTCTCGCTGAAACAGATCCGCCGTTTCACTGCCATGTGTGGCGCCTCCCTTCCGGAAGCGCTCGTCCGGCGCTTGGAAGCTGCCGAGCGTGAGGACCGCTCCTTACCGGCCGAGGGGGTCGAGTGGGCGGCCGGGCAGCTTCAGTCCCTCCTCCAGGGCAATGCTCCGGGCGTTCACCTGTACGTGCTCAACCGGGCCGCCGCCGCCCTCGAGCTGGGAAGCCGCCTGGCACCGCTGCTCGGTCGCTGATCCCCAATCCATTGCCCGGCGTTGCGCACCGCAGGCGTCCGCCCAAACTGATGGCGGTGCAGAAAAAACGCGCGACCATCGTCATCGGAGCGGGACTCGGCGGGCTCGCCGCGGCCGCCCGGATCGCCTCCGCCGGAGAGCCTGTCCTCGTGCTCGAAAGCCGTTCGGAGCCGGGAGGCAAGGCAGGCCGCCGCGAACTCGGAGGGTGCACCTTCGATACCGGCCCTTCCGTCCTCACCCTGCCGCAGTTCCTGCACGCCTTCTTCGCCGCCTGCGGGCAAAACCTCGCGGACTGGCTCGAACTCCACCCGGTCGAGCCCGGCTGCCGCTACCGCTTCGCCGACGGCACCGTCTTCGACGCCCCGGGCACGCTGCCGGCCTTCCGCGAAGCCCTTGCCCAGGCGTTTCCCGATCAAATCAAAGGCTTCGATGCCTTCGCCCGCCACATCCGCCGCCTCTGGGAGGTGAGCGAACCGTTTTTCCTCACCCGCCCCCTGGACCGTAGTACGCTTCGCCGGATCCGTCCCGCCGATCTCTGGCGGGGCCGCGGCCTTCTCCTGCCCTGGAGCCTGCACCGCCTCCTGCGCCACCATTTCACCGATCCCCGTCTGGTCCAGCTTTTCGCCCGCTTCGCCACCTACAACGGCTCCGATCCCTACCGCACTCCGGCCGCCTTTGCCGTCATCGCCCACGCCGAACTGGCCTTCGGCTCCTGGCGCTGCGCCGGCGGCATGCACGCCCTCCCCCAAGCCCTCCGGCGGCTCGGCGCCTCCCTCGGGGCGGAGTATCGATTCAACACCCCCGTCGCCCGCGTTCTCTTTGAGAACGGCCGCCCCGGCGGCGTCGAGCTGGATTCCGGAGAGCGATTGCCCGCCTCCCGGATCATCGTCAATGCCGACGGGCTGGCCGCCTGGACGGGGCCGCTGCTCGCCGGCCATCCGCGGCAACCCGGGCGCGGGCGCCGACTCGCCGGGCGCGAACCGTCCAGCAGTGGCTTTGTCCTGCTTTTGGCACTACGCCGACAGTTTCCGGACCTCAAGATGCACAACGTTTTCTTCTCCGGCGACTACCCGCTGGAGTTCGATCAGCTTTTTCACCGCCAGCAGCCGCTCACCGATCCGACGCTCTACATCAGCATCCCCTCCCGCTCGGAGCCGGGCCTGGCCCCGCCCGGCGGCGAAGGCTGGTTTGTTCTCGTCAACGCCCCCAGCCGCACCGAGCCGGGTTTCTGGCCGGCGCACTATGAGGAGCGCATCCTCGAGGCCCTCGGCCGCGCCGGCCTGCCGCTGCGCGGCGCGGACCTCCTCGCCCGCACCTCCATCTCCCCGGTCGATTTCGAGGCCGGCCTTGGCGCTTGGCGCGGCAGTCTCTACGGCCCCAGCTGCAATCCTCTCCTCAGCGCTTTTCTCCGGCTGCCCAATCGCGATCGCTCCGTGCCCGGCCTTTACTTCTGCGGCGGCAGCGCCCACCCGGGCGGCGGTATCCCCCTCGTTGTGACAAGCGGCCGTCTCGCCGCCGAGGCCGTCTTGGCCGATAGCCGGTCCCCAAGGTAGCCCTTCCCGGAGTTTGCCTTTCTCCGGGCTTGTGCCATCCTGAAGCTGTTTTCGGCATGACCGCGCCTTCCCAACGGGCCGCCGCTTCCCTCCCCGCCACCCCCGATTCGGTGCTGCGCAGCGGCGATGCTTT
Organism: Puniceicoccaceae bacterium; assembly: GCA_007695295.1. Taxonomy (GTDB): domain Bacteria; phylum Verrucomicrobiota; class Verrucomicrobiia; order Opitutales; family Opitutaceae; genus REEB01. The sequence continues at coordinate 11,594 of REEB01000116.1, read as the reverse complement.
GGAAGAATGCCAGGAGGTCGCCCGCATCGGAGCGTGGGAACTCGACCTCCGCACCCAGCGCCTCCGCTGGTCTTTGGAAACCTATCGCATCCACGAAGTCTCCCCGGAGACGTACACCCCCGAACTCGAGTCCGCCATCGCCTTCTACGCCCCGGAGGCGATCGGGAAAATCCGCCTAGCTGTCTCGACCGCCATCGCCGACGGCACTCCCTACGATGTCGAGGTTCCCCTGGTCACCGCCCGGGGCCGCCGCATCTGGGTGCGTTCCCGGGGGCGCCCCGAATTCCGCGATGGCGCCGCCGTGCGTTTGTATGGATCTTTTCAGGACATCACGGATCGCCGGGAAATGGAGCACCGCCATCGCGCCTTCATGACCAATGCCCCGGTCCTCGCCTGGGTGGCCGATCCCCGGGGCCGTCTCCTTTACTATAATCCGCCCTTGGCCGCCTTCTTCGGCTACCCGCCCAACGAAAGCGGCCGTCACGACCGGCCCAATCCTTTCCCACCCGCCCCCGAAGAACCCGGCGCCGCCCCCGTCAATCCGGCCGCCACCAACCACGAGGTCCGGCTCGTCGCCGGGGCCGACGGCACCCGCGCCCACCTTCTGGTCTGCACCTTTCCCGTCGATGGCATCGATCCCGGCGAGGTGGGCGGGGTGGCCCTCGACATCACCGAACAACAACGCACCCTCGAGGAATTACAGGAAAGCCGGCGCACCCTCGCCACTCTCCTCGCCAACCTGCCCGGCATGGCGTATCGATGCCGGTATGACAAATTCTGGACGATGGAGTTTTCCAGCCAGGGATGCCGGGAGGTGACCGGCTACGACTGCGGCGATCTCCTCCACAACCGCCGGCACAGCTTTTCCTCCCTCATCCTTCCCCAGGACCGGCGGATGGTCCGCGAAACCGTCGATGCCGCCGTCCGCACCCGCGGTCCTTTCGAACTCACCTACCGCATCCGTCACGCCGACGGCGGCATCCGCTGGCTTTGGGAACGGGGCCGGCCGGTGTTCGCGCCCGACGGCGCCATCGAGGCCCTCGAAGGCTTCGTCACGGACGTCACTTCGCAACACCTCGACCATCAGGTTCTGCTCGCCCAAGCCGAGCTCCTGGAAAAGGCCAATGACAGCATCCTCGTCGTCGACCTGCGGCGCCGAGTCCGCTTCTGCAACCCCCGCGCCGGCCGCTTTTTCGGCCCGCCCGGGACTGCCGTGGCCTGGAAAGACCTCCACCCCGATGCCAAACCCGCCGGCGACAACCACTTCTCCCCCTGGAGCCGGACGCTCGCCCGCGGGAGCTGGACCGGCGAATGCCTCCGCCAAAGCACCGAGGGCGCCGTTTCCCTCTTCGAGTCGAGCTGGACGCTGCTCCGCAACACCGGAGATCAACCCGATGCCATTCTCATCATCGAAACCGACATCACCGATAAAAAGAAACTCGAGACCCAGATCATTCAGGCCCAGCGGCTCGAGAGCATCGGGGTGATGGCCGGCGGCATCGCCCACGACCTCAACAACATTCTTTCTCCCATTCTTCTCGCCACCGACCTGCTCAAAACGGCCGGGCTCTCCCCAAAGGAGGAGCGGCTTCTCGACTTTATCGCCAAAAGCGCGGAGCGGGGCGGCGAAGTCGTCCGCCAAGTCCTCGCTTTCGCCCGCGGCACCGGCGGGCGGCGCACCGTCAGCCCACCCGACTCCATCCTCCGGGAGGTCGCCTCCATCGTCCGCGAAACGTTTCCCCGCAATCTTCGGCTGGAAACAACCATCGAGCCCGCTCTGCCTCCCATCCGCGCCGACCTCACCCAGATTCACCAGGTCCTTCTTAACCTCGCCGTCAACGCCCGCGATGCCATGCCCGATGGCGGCACCCTGCGGCTCGGCCTTGATCTCCGCCGACTCTCCGGCGACGAGGTCGCCGGCCAGGAGGCCGTCCGGCCCGGGTCCTTCGTCCGCTTCACCGTCGCCGACACCGGCGCGGGCATTCGCGAGGAGATTCAGGACAAGATTTTTGATCCGTTTTTCACCACCAAGGAAATCGGCAAAGGCACCGGGCTCGGCCTCGCCACCGCCCGCACCATCGCCCGCAACCACTCCGGCTTTGTCGATTTCCAATCCTGCTCATCCGAGGGCACGGTCTTTCATCTGTATCTGCCGGTCCACGACACCAGCAAGGCGACTCCGGCATCCTCGCGCGGGCAGTCGTCCCCGGCCTAAGGTTCGTAACGGTAACCGACGCCGTGCACGGTGAGCAGGTGAGCGGGCCGGTCCGGCTCAAACTCCGTTTTTTTCCTCACCTGGGCGACATGCTGGTCGAGCGTTCGCGTCGTGCCGAAGTAGTCCACCCCCCAGACCGCGTTGAGCAGCGCATCCCGCGTCAACACTTCCCCCGGCCGCCGCGCAAAAACTTCGATCAAACCCATCTCCCGAGGGGTCAGGTCGAGCCGGAGGCCATCTCCGCGCACCGCCTGGAAGCGCTTCCGCTCAATGGTGACGGCGCCAAAAGCAAACACCTCCGGCAGGGCTTCGGTTCCATGGTCGGCCACCGCCTCTCGTGCGAGCCGCGCACGCCGCAGCAGCGCCTCGATCCGCGCAATCAGTTCGGGCAGTCCGAAGGGTTTTGCCAGGTAGTCGTCCGCCCCCAGCCGCAGGCCGAGCACTTTGTCGATCTCGGCGGATTTTGCGCTCAGAAACAATACCGGCACGGCCCGGTCGCGGCGGCGGATCTCCGCGCAGACATCGTAGCCGTTGATCCCCGGCATCATAATGTCGAGAATCACGCAGTCCACCGCCTGCCGCGGAAACAAAGCCAGCGCCTGGCGCCCGTCGCCCGCCGCCACCACTTCGAAGCCTTCGCCTTCGAGCGCATCGACCAGCCCCAGCCGAAGCGGCGCTTCGTCTTCCGCAATCAGAATGCGCGCCTTCATTCCGCTTTCTCTCCGCTGGTCGGCAGTTCGAGTGCAAAAACCGCCCCGCCTCCGTGGCGCGGCCGGTAGATCAGGTCTCCTTCCATCACCCGGGCAAATTCCCGCGCCAGGCTCAAGCCCAGGCCCGCTCCCGGCTGCTCCGCCTCCAACCGGGTGTCGGCCCGCTCGAAGCGCCCGAACAAACGCGGCACGAATTCCGTCGACACCCCCGGCCCCCGGTCCGCCACTTCCAGCCGCCACCGGCCGTCATGCGGCAGCAGCAACAGGTCGATGCGTTTTCCCCCCGCCCCATACTTGATCGCGTTGTCCAGCAGGTTGAGCAGGATCTGCCGGATGAGTCCGGCATCGCCGGCCGCGCGGGCGATTCGGTCCAAGCCGTGGCACTGCACCTCCAGGCCAGCTCTCGCCAATCGCGGCTCCAAGGTCCGGACGAGATCCCGGACCAGTTCCGGAAGGTCGACCGGCTCCCGCTCCGGCCGCAACACCCCCGCTTCCAGCCGGCCCAGATCCAGCACCGCCTCCACCATCCGGCCCAGCCGGTCGCTCTCCATCGCAATCGTATCCAGGTATTCACGACGCTTTTGGTCTTCTCCGGCCCGGTTGCGACGCAGCAGATCGGTGTAGAGCCGGATGGTGGTCAGCGGAGTTTTGAATTCATGGGAAACCGAGGTGACAAATCCCTTCCGTTGCCGGGCCTCCCGCTCGGCTTGGCGCGCCTGCAAGAGCAGGCTCGACCCACCGGTGATGATCATCGCCACCACCGCCACCGTGAAGAGCGCTCCCAGCCAGGGAAGCGCCAAGGCGCCCGTCCCGCTCCTTTCCCCCCGATCAGCTTCGTGGAGCAGACGCCACCCCGCCAACAATCCGTCCAGCCGCAACTCGACCGTCGGCTGAATCGGCCCCGGCCATTGGTGCCCGCGGGGATTGCGCAAGGCAAAGCCACCCGTCGGCAGCGCCGCCGCCAGCCTCCGGGCCAGCTCCTCCTGGTCCAGCTCGGCCGCCCGCACCACCCCGTCCGCCTCCTTCAGCCAGGCGATCAACCGGTGCTCCGCCCCCTCCCCATGCACCAACCAGCCGGAGCGGGGCAGTCCGGCCTCCGCCCGGGCCGGCCTCTCCGCCTCATCCACCCGGGCGTCCATGGCGGCTTTCGCTCCAGCCGACGGAGGAGCGAAGGCGTTGACGTCTTCCTGGGCTGAGAAATTTCCCAAGCCAAACGGGACCATGTCCAGGGGGGTCTGCTGCGCCACATGGGCCAGCTCCCGGCGCACTTGCCGAAAACGTTGCACGTTTTCCGAGCCGACTTCGGCAACCGCCTCCGGAAGTTGTTGCATCCGATCCGTGGATACATCCGCGGCCACTTCGTCCTCCGGCCCCGGATCCTCCGCCTCCCGGACTGCCTTTGCGCCCGGCCCCGCCCAAGGCGGGCTTTCCCGCATGAATCCCTGCAAGCGAAACCAGTTCACCGCATCCTGCGACGACTCCCCCGGCCGCGGCAGCACCCAGCCTTCCTCCGGCAGCCAGAGCAGCCCGGTGCGGACCAGCGGGTTGGTTCGGCTCCACAGTTCGAGCCACCGCATCTGGTGTTCCCGCACGAAGGGCTCTTCCCGCGGCAGTGCCGCCAATGCGATCAGGATGCCTTCCCGAACTTCCTCTCCGGAGAGGGCGAGGGAGTCGGCCACCCCGTGCATCCGCTCCATCGCCGCCTCCTGCAGGGCCTGCCGCGCCGCTTCCTCCCGCTCCCTCAGGCGCAGTTCCTCCCGGTGCAGCAAAACCAGGGCCAGCGCACCCACCGCCAGCGCGGGAATGATCACCACAATCCAGGAGGCCACGCGTTTCATGCGGAGAGGGTTTCGATCATGGTCAGCGTTCGTTCTGGTTGGTCCGCTCTTGGTAGGCCTCGGCCCGGAGTCGCTTGCGCTGGGCATTGTCCATGCCGTTGGTCCCGATGGCTTCGGAGAGATCAAAGGCCTCCTCGGCAAGTGCCCGGACCTCCGCGTTGCCCGATGACTCCGCACGTTCCAGGAGGTTGGCGATCGGTGCGCTCAGCATGAAGACCACCCCTTCCGGGTCGAAGTCATCCGCCCGCTCGATCGCCGCTTCCCGCGCATGAGCCAGGAGTAGCCGCGCATGCGCGGTCTCGACCGCGTGGTCCACCCGGGCCAGCTTTTCGGAATCGTCGCTGAAGCGCACCGCCGTCTGCTCCTCGGGCAACTGCCGGTCCCGGTTGTCTCCGGGGACCTGATACCGCACCCCGGCCGTGAGCAACGCCCGCCGCTCCCCTTCGGTCCCCGCCGGAATCTCCACTTCCAGTACCACGTATTTCGCCTGCTCCGCCGCCACTTCACGGAGATCGATGTGGTGGGCGCCTTCCATCACAGTTGCCTCCCGCCCCAGCACGCGGTGGATCGTCGTCCCGGGCAGGGGGGTGATTTCCAGCCGCACCCCCGCGGCCACGATCTCCAGCACCTCCCCCAGCTCCCGGTTGAAGATCCGGGGCAGATCCCGGGGGGTCTCGACGAAATAGGTGTTGCCTTCGCTCGCCTGGGAGAGGGCGGTCATAAGGTCTTCGTTGTAGTCGAGGCCAAGCCCGACCGTCGAGACCGTAATCCCCTCCGCCGCCAGCTGCCGGCCCAAATCCGCCAGTTCCCGTGGGTCGCGTGGTCCGACGTTGGCATGGCCGTCCGAGAGAAGGACTAAACGGCTGATCTGCCCGGGGCGGTGGCCCCGCCGGAGCTGCTTGCCCCCTTCCACGAGGCCGCCGTGCAGGTTGGTCGTCCCGCCCGCCCGCAGGGATCGGATCGCTTCCTCCGCCTCGTGGGCGCTTTCCAGCCGCCGGGCCGGGATCAACGCCTCCACCCGCGAGTCGAAGACGACCAACGAAAAGGTGTCCTCCGGCCCCAGTCGCCGCAGTGCCTCCAGCGCCCCTTGCCGCGCCTGTTCAATCCGCTCCCCGGACATCGATCCGGACTTGTCGATTACCAGGCAAACGTTCACCGGCGGCCGCTCCACCGCCACCCGGGGACGACCCCGGACTTCAATTTTAACCAGAACGGTCGTGGTCTCCCCGGTGCAGGCCAAAACCGGGCGGTCGGGTGAAAGCTTGATCTCGACGGGGACCATGCCCGCCGCCGCAGAAAGGAAAAGGCCGGCCGCAAGGACCGCGACCGCTGATAGTTTTTTTAAATGCAGGATTGTTTTCATCACCCGCCAGTCTGCCCGATCCGGCCCCCGGAGTTGTCAGGATGTCGTCATTGGTTTGTCAGAAATTTGTCATCACCGCCTCCGGCCCGGCCCGGCATTGACGCCCGCCGTCCGCCGTGCTGAAGTGCCTCCATGGATACACCTACCGTCGAATGCTGGGGCCTGCACGAGATCCGCCTTGATGGCCCGAAGACCGACCAGGCGTTCCGCGAGACGCCTTTCACTGTCGCCTTTCGCAAGGCCCACCGGGAGATCGTCGTCGACGGCTTTTACGATGGCGGCGGCACCTACCGCGCCCGCTTCATGCCCGACGCCGAAGGCGACTGGAGCTGGGAATCCCGCAGCTCCACTCCCGCGCTCGAGGGCCAGTCCGGCGCTCTCTCCGTCACCACTCCTTCCTCCGGCAACCACGGCCCGGTCCGCGTCCGCAGTCCCCACGATCTCGCCTATGCCGACGGCACTTGGTTCTCCAACCTCGGCACCACCTGCTACGTCTGGAACCACCAGGAGGACAAGCGTTTCAACCAGACCCTCCAAACCCTCAAGACGACCCCGTTCAACAAGCTGCGGTTCTGCCTTTTCCCCAAACACTACCGCTACAACGAAAACGAGCCGCCGCTCTACCCCTTCCCCCTCCTCAAGCAGGGCGACTCCGGCTGGCAGGGCAGCTACCAGGGCGAACAGCGCCGCGGCTGGGAGTTTGATCTCGAGGTCTTCGTGCCGGAGTATTTCCAGCGCCTCGACCGCGCCATCGCCGCTCTCCGCGATCTCGGCATCGAGGCCGATCTCATCCTCTTCCACCCCTACGACCGCTGGGGTTTCAGCCACCTGCCCGCCGAGATCGAGGACCGGCTGCTGCGCTACGTGGCCGCCCGCTTCGCCGCCTACCGCAATCTCTGGTGGTCCTTCGCCAATGAGTGGGACCTCATGGACAACAAGTCCGAGAACGACTGGGAGCGCCACGCCCGCGTCATCCAGGAATCCGATCCCTACGGCCACCTCCGCGGCATCCACAATTGCCGCCGCAACTACGACCACTCCCGGCCCTGGGTCACCCACGTCTCTTTCCAGGGCGATCCCGGCAAGGTCGCCAAGCTGCGCGAGCAGTTCGGCAAGCCAGTGGTCGTCGATGAGTGCCGCTACGAGGGCAACATCGAGGAGGGCTGGGGCAACATCACCGGCCGGGGCATGGTGGAGCGCTTTTGGAACGCCGTTCACCAGGGCGGTTTCTGCGGCCACGGCGAGACCTACTACAACGACGAAGAGGTCCTCTGGTGGTCCAAGGGCGGTGTCCTCACCGGCGACAGCCCGGAGCGAATCGCTTTCCTGCGCTCCATCGTCGAGTCCGACGGCGGCGGCGTCTACCACCCCACCGGCCATTGGCATTGGCGCAAGCGCGGCGAAAACGACCGCGAGTTTCTCTACTGGGGCGGCGAGGCCCAGTCCCGCGAGATCAGCCTCCAGCTCCCCGAGGGCAAAGCCTACCGCGCCGAGATCATCGACGCCTGGGAAATGACCACCCAAAAGCTGCCCGGCCCTTTCACCGGCCGCGTCGTCATCCCCCTGCCGGCCCGGCCGCACTGCGCCGTGCGGCTCCTCCGCATCGATTGACACCAGCCCGCCGGGCCATGTGCGGACGCTACACCCTTGGCCGCCCACCCAAAGACTGGTGCGACGCCCTTGAGATCGAGGGCGAAGTGCCCGCGGTGGCGCCACGCTTCAACATCGCCCCCACCCAGGAGTGCCCCATCGTCGTGCGGGCCGCCGACGGGGGCGGCCGCCGGGCCGGTCTCGGCCGGTGGGGTTGGCCCAACCCGGCCGGACCTTCCGGCGCCGTCCTCATCAATGCCCGCAGCGAAACCGCCGCCGTCAAACGCAGCTTCGCCGCCGCCTTCCGCGAACACCGCTGCCTCGTGCCGGCCGACGGGTTCTTTGAGTGGCCGCGCCGCGAACGCCGGTCGGGGCCGCGCCCCGGGCCGGTCTGGTTTTCTTCCGCTGGAGAAGGGTTTTTCGTCTTCGCGGGCCTCCTCCGCCCTCCCGAAAACCCCGGCGAGCCTCCGGGATTTGTTATCCTCACCACCACCGCCAATGAGCTGCTCGCCCCGCTCCACGACCGCATGCCGGTCATCCTCGATCCAAACTGGATCGACGTTTGGCTGCATCCCGGCCCGCTCCCTCCGGAGGTCGCCGCCGCCTGGGTGCATCCGTGGCCCGCGGAGCAGATGACCGCCCGCCCCGTCGGCCCGCGCGTCAATCGCGTCTCCGAAGACGATCCCGCCTGCCTCGACCCCGCCGACCCACCCCCGGACGGACCCCGCCAGATGGAACTCTTCTGACTCCGACCCGCCGTCATCAGCCGCTGGTCCGCCGTTCCCCTGCAAACTCGCCCGGGGTTCACGGAGGCGATCGGCCTTTCCATCGGAAAAAGGATTGACCGCCGGCCACCGGGTCCGCTTTGCTTCTCTCTTTTCCTTACACCACTGCCCATGTCGATCGAAGTCCGCATCCGCAAAAACGAGCCCGTCGAGCGCGCGCTCCGCCGCTTGAAGAAAAAGCTCGACCGCGAAGGCGTCATCAAGGACGTCCGCGCCAAGCGTTACTACGAAAAGCCCAGCGAGATCCGCCGCCGCAAGGATAAGGTCGCCGCCTTCACTTGCATGCTGCGCGCCCGCTACGACAACTGATCGGGCTTTCCCGGCCGCAAATCTCAAGCGGCCGTTTGCGGTAAAGCAAAAGGTCGGTGTGGTCGTTGTAGAAGATGAACCGCCCCGTGGCGCGCATGAAATCACAGTTGGCCCTATCGACCTGTTGGTGTTCCCACCGTCATACCGACGGAGCATCCATGCTCCGCGAGATGGCGGACTTGGGCTTTCGTGCCGCCGAGCTCAGCCACGGCATCCGCATTTCCCTCGTCCCGGGCATTCTCTCCGCGGTCCGTTCCGGCGTCATCGAGATCAGCTCGGTCCACAATTTTTGCCCCCTGCCGCCCGGCATCAATTACGCCGCCCCCAACCTCTACATCCCCTCCCGGCCGGACGGGCGGGAAACCCGCCAGTGGCTCCGCCATACCCGCCGCACCCTCGATTTCGCTGAGCAGATCGGCGCTTCCCGCGTCGTCCTCCACCTCGGTAAAATCGACTTCTTCTTCTTCCGCCCGGGCCGCAAGCTGCGCCGCTACCTCGCCCGCGTGGAGCAAAAAACCCCCCGCAGCCACGCCGGCTTCCAAAAGCTCCTGGCCAAGGTGATGGGCCGCATCCGCCGCCGCCACGACCGCCACCGCTCCCAAGTCCTCGCCAATCTCGCCGAACTCGTCCCCTACGCCGCCGCCAAGGGCCTCAAGCTCGGCCTCGAAAACCGTGAAAAGGTTGACGAGCTCCCGCTCGATGAGGATTTCACCGCTTTTTTCGAGGAGGCCGGCCACCCCGAAACCCTCGGCTACTGGCATGACACCGGCCACGCCGAACTCAAACAACAGCTCGGCCTCATCGACCACCGCGAACACCTCGCCGGCCTCGCCGACCGGCTCGTCGGCTTTCACCTCCACGATGTCAAGGAGTCGCTCGACCACCAGCCCCCCGGCTCCGGCTCGATCGACTTCGAGGCCGTCCTCAGCCATGTCCAGCCCGACCACGCCCTCGTCCTCGAGCTGAGCCCCCAACTCTCCCCCGAAGAAGTCGCCGCCTCCCGCGACTACCTCGAAAAACGGCTTACCCCGGTCTTTTCCTGACCACGCCGAGGACCCGCCGACAACCTGGCCGGACCGAAAAAAGTCCTTGCCTCGCTTCGGGATTCCTCTCCACGATCAATCTTTTACTGGGGACGTAGCTCAGTTGGAAGAGCGCCACAATGGCATTGTGGAGGTCGTCGGTTCGATCCCGATCGTCTCCACCAGTATTTCGCCTCCAAGCCGCCTCCGGGCGGCTTTTTGCTGTCCTCCCGCCCTACGGATCCGTCCGACCGCGCCATGAACAAAAACGCCCGCATCGTCATCACCACCATTTTGGCCACCCTGCTCGTCGTCCTGCTCATCCAGAACGCCCGCCCAGTCGAAGCGACTCTCTTTTTCTGGCCTGTGCGGCTGCCGCTCTTTGTCCACTTCCTGCTCGTCGCCGCTTGCGGTTTTCTCCTCGGCCGCTTCGCTTTCCGCCGCCGCAGGTAGTTGCTGGTCAACTACGCCTTGGGACGCGGCAGCACCGCGCTCATCCCGCCGTCGATCCCCATCACCTGGCCCGTCACCCAGCCCGCGTCCGGACCGAGCAGCCAGGCCATCAACGCAGCCACTTCACCGGGTCGGCCGATCCGCCCCAGCGGATGCATCCGCTCCGAGATCGCCCGCCCCTGCGGCGAACCCACCACGGGCTTCGACAACTCCGTTTCCACGAGACCGGGCGCGACCGCGTTCACCCGCACCCCGCGGCTGGCGTAGGTCGCGGCCGCCGACCGCACCAGGCCTTCCACCCCCGCCTTGGCCGCCGCGATCGCCTCGTGGCTGGGCAGGCCGATCCGCGCCGCCACCGTGCTGACAAAAACCGCCGCGCCACCCCCATCACGGCTCAGCGGATCGACCACCGCCTGCAGCGCGTAAAACGCCGAGGTCAGGTTCTGCCGCAGAGTGTGCTCCCACTCCTCCGGCTTCGTCAGGTGGGCCGGCTTGAGCAGGATCGTGCCGATGGCATGGGCATAGCCGTCGAGCCGCCCTTCCCGCTCCAGGACTGCCTCCACCACTTTCGCCACCGCCCCCGGCTCGGCCGCATCCGCCGTTTCCAGGATCGCCTCCGGCAGGTCCTCGGCCAAGGCCTCCAGCTTCTCCCTCCCGCGGGCCAAGCCGGCCACTTTGACCCCGGCTTGGCTCAGCCGGCGGGCCAGCTCGGAACCGATCCCGCCGGAAATGCCCCCAATCAATACGACGCGCTGTGTTTCCTGTTCAGCCATCGCGCATCAATAACCCGGATACGCCGGATTTCCAACCCGGGGACCAATTAACACCCCTCGCGGCGCGGCCACGCCGGGTTTTGGGGTTGTCCCCTCCCCCACCCCCGGTATTCCCGAATCCATGCCGAACGACCCTTCCCCCAGCTCGCCCGCCGGCCCCGCGCCACCCCCCGCCGGCAAGCGCTCCGCCGTGCCACCCGCCGGCGTCGAACGCTGGCTCCCCTTCGGCCTCGGTCTCACCAAACCCAAGCACTTCCGCGACATGGCCGCCGTCGCCTGGCGCAACCGCGACAACCTCCCCTACGCCTGGAAAATTCTCTCCCGCGGCGTCTGCGATGGCTGCGCCCTCGGGGTGGCCGGCTTCCACGACTGGACCATCAAGGGCACCCACCTTTGCATGACGCGGCTCAACCTGCTCCGGCTCAACACCATGCCGGCATTCGACCCGGAAGCGCTGCCGGACATCAAGACCCTCGCCGCCCTCGACAACCGCGCCCTCCGCGACCTCGGCCGCCGCCCCGGGGGGGGGGGCGGGG